>CABUTP010000126.1 GCA_902494545.1 uncultured Collinsella sp.
CTTGCGGGCATTTTGGCTGGCACACTGGCTACCATGCGTGATGAAATGGATCGCTGGGAGCTGCTGTATTCGTATGCCGTTGCGCTTCACAGTTACGCGGGTTTTGCCGCGGCGACGGAGTATGGTGAGAAGAGTGTTATTGCGACCGATCTGATCGACCTGATCGGTCCTGCCATGGAATTGGCGGCAAAGGATGCACTCGATGATCTGGGAATCATGGACGAAGGGTCGGATGACTAATCATGAATAAAGCCGATTTGACGCGCTGGTCCTGGGTTGAGATTGACCGAGGGGCGCTTCGCCGCAACACGAGGGCTTACAAGAACCTGCTCGATCCGCGTCAGCGACTGTGCTGCGTGGTCAAGGCCGATGCCTATGGCCATGGTGCCGTCGAGTGCGCCAAAATCATGTACTCGGCTGGAGCCGACATGTTCGCGGTGGCAACGGTCCACGAGGGTGTTGAGCTCCGACAGGGCGGGATCACGAAACCCATCCTCATCCTAAGCGAGCCGCCTATCGAGGCCATTCCGACGTTGCTCGAGTTCGATATCATGCCTTCGGTCTATACGTCCGATTTCGCCCTTGCCTATGGCGAGTGCGCTGTCGCGGCAGGCAAGGTTGGCAAGTACCATCTAGCCATCGAGACGGGCATGAACCGCATCGGTGTTCACTACACGCAGGTGCTCGACTTTGTTCGCGGTATTAGCTTCCATCGCGGTATCCAGTGTGATGGCGTCTTTACGCACTTCGCAACGGCCGATGAGCCTGGCGGTTGGGACTATAAGCTGCAGTGCCAGCGCTTTACCGAGGCCGTTCAAGCCATTAAGGACGCGGGCTTTGAGTGCGGTATCGTGCACTGTGCCAATACGCCGTCCTCGATGCTCGATCCCTCGATGCATTTTGATATGATTCGCGCCGGCATCGGTCTATATGGCCTGCAGCCGTGCGAGCTGAGCAGCCGCGTGATGCAGCTGGACCCTGTCATGAGCGTTCATGCGCGCGTGACGCGTGTGGCACATCCTGCAATGGGCGAAGGCGTGGGCTACGGATTTACCTATCGCGTGCCGCGCACACGCGTTCAGATTTGCACGCTGCCGATTGGATATGCCGACGGTCTTTCGCGTACGCTCTCCAATCGTATGGACGTGCTGTATCGCGGTGAACGTGTGCGTCAGGTGGGTAACATCTGCATGGACCAGTTTATGGTCGCCATCCAGTCCAATCCGGCGCATGAGATTCCCGAGGCCGAGTATGGCGACGAGATGATCATTGTCGGCCGCGACGGTGATGCCGAGATCACCATGGATGAGATGGCGCGCCTGCGTGGCACGATTAACTACGAGGTTGCTTGCGGCTTTGGCATGCGTCTCGACAAGGTCTACGTGTAGGAGCCACTATGGGTGTCATGCACATCCCCGGACATAGTCACCAGGCGCCGCGCGAGGTTGCGCTCGAGGAGATTGAGGCTGTTCTAGGCGACTGTCATCTCTGCCAGCTCTATCAGTCGCGCCATAACATCGTGTTTGGCGTGGGAAACCCCCACGCCCGCGTAATGTTTATCGGTGAGGCGCCGGGGCGTAACGAGGATCTGCAAGGCGAACCGTTTGTGGGGGCGGCGGGCGAGGATCTCAACGGCATTCTGTCGCTGGCTGGCCTCAAGCGCGAAGACGTCTACATTGCCAACGTGCTCAAGTGTCGCCCACCGGGAAATCGCAATCCTCGGTCCGAGGAAGTGCTGGCCTGTTCGCCGTTTTTGCGTGAGCAGATTCGAAGCATTTGGCCCGATATCATCGTGACGCTCGGTAACCCCGCGACGCACTTTGTGCTTAAGACCGAGATTGGCATCACCAAGCTGCGCGGCAGGTTCCATCAGATGGGGCATTTTGTGGTGATGCCCACGTTCCATCCGGCGGCGGCGCTGCGTAATCCGGCGTGGCAGGAGCTGCTGGAGGAAGACTTTAAGATGCTGGGCGACTATCTGGAGCGGCATCCCGCGCCAGAGGGTGCCTCGGAATAATAAGGAGCATATATGTCCCTGGAACGCCTGGGGGTAGGTATTTATAAAACGGCTTGCTCTGCCGATACGGAGCATTTTGGCGAGCTGGTCGCGCCGTGCCTGGAAGATGGTGATGTGCTGATCTTGACCGGCGGCTTGGGTGTGGGCAAAACCCACTTTACCAAGGGCGTTTCGCGTGGTCTGGGCGACGGCCATATGGTCACGAGCCCCACATTCGCACTCATGGCTGTTCATGACCAGGGGCGTATTCCGCTGTTTCACTTTGACCTGTACCGTCTAGAGCATGCTTACGAGCTCGAGGATACGGGCATTTTCGATGTACTGGGCTATGAGGGTGCCTGTCTGCTGGAGTGGGGCGAACAGTTCCAGGACGAACTTACAGACGAGTATCTTTCGGTAACGCTTAAGCGTGATGAGAACGATAGCGACGTGCGAACGGTAACGCTCGAGGCGCACGGCGAGCGCGCAGCGGAGCTTTCCGATTTGATTGATAAGGCTGTACAAGATGAGCTTGCATAACGATTACGCGCTGGTGGTGGCGCTCGATACTTCGACCGATATGCTTGCCTGCGCGGCAAGCTGGATTGATGGGCAGACGGGCGAGGCGAAGCTGGTGAGTGGCGACCATATGTGCCGTCGCCATGCCAATGTGGAGCTCGTGAATACCGTCGACAGCGTGCTTGCTCAGGCTGGTATGGACCGTGCTGACGTGGGCAGTTACGTCGTCGGTCGCGGTCCGGGTTCGTTTACCGGCGTGCGTATCGGCATTTCCACCGCCAAGGGCCTGGCGCGCGGTGCCAACGTGCCGCTGTTGGGTGTGTCGACGCTCGATGCCTGCGCATGGACCGCGTGGAAGGCTGGCGTGCGTGGCAAGCTCGGCATTCTGGCCGATGCCATGCGCGGCGAGGTGTATCCGGCTTTGTATGTGCTGGGCGACGAGGGCCCCGAGCGTCAGTTTGAGCGCGAGCACGTGGTCAAGGCTGCCGTGGCGCTTGATGAGTGGCGCCAAGCCGCGGACTGGGACCAGGTTAAGCTGACTGGCGACGGTCTCGTGCGCTATGGCAAGCTGCTGGGCGAGGATGAGGCCGCTCGCTGCGTAGAGCGCGGCTTGTGGTGGCCTTCGGGCGAGGGTCTCATCCTTGCGCACGCCGCGGGTGACGGCGACCCGGCCCGCGTCCTACCGATCTATACGCGCCTTTCTGATGCCGAGGAAAACGAGCGCAAACGCCTCGGTCTATCCGAGAGCGCGCAGAGCGAAATTACGGGCGTCGCCGATGAGCTCGCCGGTCGCCATCTGCAATTTCGCCCCATGGGTGCGGCGGACGCCGAGGGTGCGAGTGCGCTGGAGGCCGCCTGCTTTGAAGGCGCTGGGCACGAGGCATGGACGCCGGGCATGTTCCTGTCCGAGTTGGGCGAGGATGTTGCGGTGCCGCGCAGCTGGTGGGTGGCGCACGATGACGGTCAGCTGTTGGGGCTTGCCGGTGGCATGGTCGTAGACGGTGACGTGCAGATTCTGGATGTTTCCGTCGACCCGAAACATCGCCGCGAGGGCATCGCCCGCAAGCTGCTGTCGCACGTGAGCTACGATGCCCAGATGCTCGGCTGTACGACCGCCTCGCTCGAGGTTGAGGATGGCAACGAGGGCGCTATTGCGCTCTATGCCTCCCTTGGCTTTACCGAGGCGGACCGCCGCCGTGGTTACTACGGTGCTGGCAAAGATGCCATCGTCATGACGGCGCCGCTGCCCCTGGTGCTTCCTCTCGACAATGCCTCGCCCGAGCCGACGGCGGCTGAGCAGCGTGTGTGGCCGCTGCCTGCGCCCGAACGCACCGCTGAGGAGCGTGCCGAAATCGAGCGCCGCCGCCTGGTGCTTGCCATCGAGAGTTCCTGCGACGAGACGGCCGTGGCGATTATCGATGCGGACGGCAAGATGCTGGCCAACCAGGTGTCGACGCAGATTGATTTTCATGCTCGCTTTGGCGGCGTGGTGCCCGAGATCGCCTCGCGCAAGCACGTTGAGGTCATCGTGAGCGTCGTGGACGCGGCACTCGAGGACGCCGCAGCGTCGCTGGGCCTTACGGGCGGAGCCATCGCGCCGAGCGAGCTTGCCGCTGTTGGCGTGACGCAGGGTCCGGGCCTGGTGGGTGCTCTGGTGGTGGGCGTCGCCTTCGCCAAGGGCTTTGCCTATGCCGCCGGTAAACCGCTCGTGTGCGTCAACCATCTGGAGGGTCATCTGTTCGCCAACCTGTTGGCGCAGCCCGATCTCAAGCCGCCGTTTATCTTCACGCTCGTCTCGGGCGGTCATACCATGCTTGTTCACGTCAAGGCATGGGGCGACTACGAGGTGCTCGGCGAGACGCTCGACGACGCCGTGGGCGAGGCCTTCGACAAGGTGGCCAAGGCGCTGGGTCTGGGCTATCCCGGCGGCCCCATCATTTCCAAACTGGCCGAGACGGGCAATCCCCGCGCGATTGACTTCCCCCGTGCGCTTAATAGTAGGGGAGACTATCGATTCTCGCTTTCGGGCCTTAAGACGGCCGTGACGCTCTACATTGAGCAGGAGACCAAAGCCGGGCGTACGATTCATCTGCCCGACCTGGCTGCTTCGTTTGAGGCCGCGGTCTTTGACGTTCAGTACAAGAAGGCCAAGAACGCGCTGCATGCCACCGGATGCAAGGAATACTGCATCGGCGGCGGCGTCTCGGCCAACCCGCATCTGCGCGAGATGATGATCAAGAAGCTCGGGCGCCAGGGCATCCGCGTGACGGTGCCGCCTTTCTCGGCATGCACCGACAACGCCGCCATGATCGCGGAGGTCGCCCGCCGTAAATTCGACCGAGGAGAAATCTCGCCGTTCGACGTCGACGCCGATCCGAACATGACGCTGTAGTCGCAAAGGCGCGGTCCCCGGCCGGAGGGGCCGGATATAAGGTTTCCTGCTCTACAGTCCTGCGCAAGACGAAGGCCACATTAAGTGGCCTTCTTTGCGTGCGGAACTCGCGATAAACCTTATATCCGGCCCCTCCGTCCGGGAGCCTTTCTGTATCGACATAGC
>CABUTP010000127.1 GCA_902494545.1 uncultured Collinsella sp.
CATGGCTTTCGTGGGATGCAGCGCACAAGCCCGTCAAGATCGATATCGACCTGAGCCAGCTGGGGCACATTCGGAGCGCCGCCGCACAAACGCGCGAGGCGCTTTTGATCGATGAGGAGCGCGAGGACGATGCGCTTGCAGAGGTCGATACGGTGGACTCCGAGCAGCCGAAAACCGAGCCCGCAGCAGACGCGTTTGTCGAGCCGATCACGACGGCCGCAGGGCAGGACGAGGCCGACGAGCCAACCATTTCCACCGAACAGTTTGGTGTCGTGGCGCCGCTTCTCGTGCCGACGCCCCCGCTCGCAGCGGCTGCGCCCACTGACGCCGCGACCGAACTCGCGCCTGCCGCAACCGCGTATCTGCGCGCACTCCTCGAGCAAAACGCAGCGCAAGCGGCATCGGCAGTAGCGCACTCGGGCCAGAGCGAGGACATGCTCGTCGACAGCATCAATGAGACGCTCTTTGACCTGGTGGGTGACACCGTAATTGAATTTGGCGCGGCAGGACCGCAAATTATCGAGGACTACGAAGCAGACGTGAGAGGATACCTAGACCATGAGTGATACCGCATCCGCAGCGCCCCGCGTACCTAAACGCGTCGCCGCCGTCATTCTCAACTCGCTCAAGGGTGGCGTGGTCCCGCGCATCGGCCTTCCCTATATCACTGTGGGACGCGAGGTCGAGATTCGCGCCTTGCTCACCGATTTGAGTCTCATCGCCGATGGCGGCGCGAGCTTCCGCTTTTTAGTCGGTCGCTACGGCGCCGGCAAGAGCTTCTTGCTTCAGACCATCCGTACGCACGCCATGGGCGAGGGATTCGTCGTCGCCGATGCTGACCTATCGCCCGAGCGCCGCCTGCAGGGCGGTCAGGGGCAGGGCCTTGCCACCTACCGCGAGCTCATCCGCAATATATCGACCAAGACGCGCCCCGAGGGCGGTGCGCTCAACCTTATCCTGGATCGCTGGGTCGCCTCGTGTGCCGATGCCGATGAGTCTGCCGTCAATGCCCAACTGGCCCCGCTCGAGGAAATGGTCCACGGCTTCGACTTCTCCCGTATGCTCCGCCGCTACCGCGCGGCCGTATCCGAGGGCGACGAAGAAGCTATGAGCCGCGCGACCAAATGGATTCGCGGCGAGTACCGCACCAAGAGTGAGGCACGCGCCGAGCTGGGCTCCTCGACCATCATCAGCGATGACGACTGGTACGACTACGTCAAGCTCATTGCGCGCTTTTTGGTCTGCAGCGGCTACAAGGGCATGCTGGTGCTCATCGACGAGCTCGTGAATCTGTATAAGATTCCCAACGCTATCACGCGCCAGTACAACTACGAGAAAATCCTGACCATGTACAACGACACGCTCCAGGGCAAGGCGCAGTACCTGGGCATGATCATGGGCGGCACGCCAACCTCCATCGAAGACCGCCGCCGCGGCGTGTTCTCCTACGAAGCTCTGCGCAGCCGACTCGCTCAGGGTCGTTTTGCGCGAGATGATCTCAAAGACATGCTCGCGCCCATCATCCGCCTGCAGCCGCTCACCTACGAGGAGCTGCTGGTGCTCATCGAAAAGCTCATGCAGATCCATGCCGGCTACTTTGGCTGGACGCCCACGCTTACCGAGAACGACTTGGTGGACTTTCTCAAGATTGAGTTTGGCCGCGTGGGGGCCGACACGCATCTGACGCCCCGCGAGGTCATCCGCGACTTTATCGAGCTGCTCGACATCCTGTGTCAGAACCCCGATGCCAACGTGGCCGAGTTACTGCAAAGCGTCGGTGGCGACGCGCTGGCGCCGGCAGCCGCAACAGACGACACCGGCACCGCAGACGACGACCGCAACTTCGCCGAATTCACCATCTAACCTGCCAAAAAGGGACAGGTTTATTTTGGCAGGTTTTATCTGGGCAAACGCCGATGTTGCAAGATATCGAGCCGTTGCCCGTTGCGTTGATCGGCCCGTTGATGAGAGGAGGTCCCATGAACGCTTTTGACCGATATGCCCCGTTTATCCAGGATTTCATTTACTCCCACGATTGGGAGAGTCTGCGCTCCATCCAGGTTGCGGCGGCAGATGTCATCTTCAACACGCAAGACAATGTGCTCCTGACGGCATCCACGGCATCTGGCAAAACTGAGGCGGCCTTCTTTCCCATCCTGACCGAGTTTTGGGAGAACCCGCCCGCAAGCGTTGGCGCCCTCTATATTGGCCTCCTCAAGGCACTCATCAACGACCAGTTCGTTCGCCTCAACGATCTGTGCGAAGAGGCCGATATCCCCGTCTGGCACTGGCACGGCGATGTCTCGCAGTCGCACAAGGCAAAGCTCATCAAAAAGCCAAGCGGCATCCTACAGATTACGCCCGAATCACTCGAGGCACTCCTGATCCACAAGCACATGGCAATTCCGCGTATGTTTTGCGACCTGCGCTATGTGGTCATCGACGAGGTCCACTCGCTCATGCGTGGTGACCGCGGCGGGCAGACGCTCTGCCTTATCGAGCGTCTTTCGCGCATGGCGGGCGTGCGGCCCAGGCGCATCGGCCTTTCGGCCACCATCGGGGACCCGGAACGCACGGGCGCTTTCTTGTCGCAGGGGACGGGACGCGACTGCGTCATCCCCCGCTTTGAGGAGCCGCGCCGCGTGTGGCGTATCTCCATGGAGCACTTCTACAACTCGGGTCCCCAGGCGCAGCAGCGGGGATTCACGAGCACAGGTCCGCAGGAAGCTGAGGTGCTCGCATGCGAGCGCATTGAGACGGCGGCACCCACGGCGCTGCCGGCCGGCACCCAAGACATGCGCCACAGCGGACAGCTCACACAGGAGGAGCGCCGTCATCGTCGCGAGCAGGCACGGGGCAAGGCTGCCCCCAAGGACCGTCGCACTTCGTCAGCCCCCGAGGGCGAAGTCGACATCCCGCAGGCAACCGAACAGGCACTGCTCAACCCCACCGACACCGCACCCGACAACGCCGACCCCGGCATGGCCTACATCTTTGAACATACCCGCGGCCGCAAGTGCCTGGTCTTTGCCAACTCGCGCGAGGAGGCAGAGGCCGTGTGCTCCATGCTGCGCAGCTACTGTGAAAACCGGCACGAGCCAGACCGCTTCCTTATCCATCATGGCAACCTCTCGGCATCGCTACGCGAGACCGCCGAGGAGCTCATGCGCGACGAGGAACAGGCACAGACAACCGTCACCACCTCTACGCTTGAGCTTGGCATCGATATCGGTCGCCTGGAGCGTGCGTTCCAGATTGACGCGCCGTTTACCGTCAGCTCCTTTCTGCAGCGCATGGGGCGCACGGGACGCCGTGATCTTCCGCCCGAGATGTGGTTTGTCATGCGCGAGGAAGAGCCCGAACCGCGCACGATGATGCCCGAGACCATTCCCTGGAAGCTCCTCCAGGGCATCGCGCTCGTACAACTCTATCGCGAGGAAAAGTGGGTCGAGCCGCCCGAGCTCGATCGACTCCCCTACAGTCTGCTCTATCACCAGACCATGTCGACCCTCGCCAGCACCGGAGAACTCACGCCAGCAGAGCTTGCCCAGCGCGTGCTCACGCTCAGCTATTTCCATCGCATCTCGGCCGATGACTATCGCGTGCTGCTGCGTCACCTCATTGACATCGACCATATCCAGGTCACCGAGGGCGGCGGGCTCATCGTGGGTCTCGCGGGCGAGCGCATCATTAACAACTTTAAGTTTTACGCCGTGTTCCAGGAAAACGAGGAGTTCACCGTTCGCAGCGAGTCGGCCGAGTTGGGCACGATTGTCAATCCGCCCCCGCCCGGTGAGCGCATCGCCATCGCCGGACACTGCTGGATTGTCGAGGAAGTGGACTGGAAGCGTCATACCGTCTTTGCCACGCAGGTCAAGGGCCGTGTGCCGGCTTACTTTGGCGACTGCCCCGGCGATATCAACACGCATGTGCTCGAGCGCATGCGTAAAGCGCTCAACGAGCACGCGGCATATCCGTACCTCACGGGCAACGCACGGGCACGCCTTGCACAGGCTCGTCATACCGCCGAGATTTCGGGCGCGGGAACCAAGCCGCTTATCAACCTGGGCGGCGACACCTGGGTACTCTTCCCCTGGCTGGGCAGCTACGCCTTTCTGGCGCTCGAACGTATGCTCAAGATTAAATGCGCCACGGAGCTTGGCCTTCGCGGACTCGACCCATCACGCCCGTACTTTATGCAGTTTAAGATGAAGGCCGACGAGGAGACGTTCTTTGAGGTGCTCGCCGCCGAGGCCGAGAAGGACTTCGATCCCATCGAGCTCGTCTATCCCGGCGAGGTGCCTTACTTTGATCGTTACGATGAGTTCGTTCCCGAAGAGCTCGTGCGCAAAGGCTTCGCCGAAGGCGTGCTCGACATAGAGGGCATGAAGCAGCGCGTCCTCAGCTGGCGTGACCACGCCTAAGACCAGTCTTTTTGGGACGGGGCTATTTTAGCTACCTTGACAGGCAACGCGATCGGTTTGGCCGATTAACGGCAGGGGGTAGCTAAAATAGCCCCGTCCCAAAAAGACTGGTCTCAAGGAGACGTACTAATCGTGAAGGACGGTACCGAGGAAGTCAGCGTCGAAGGGCACGGCTTCGGCAAAGGCGTAGTCGCCGTCGCTGGCGACGAGCAGGTAGTTCTCCTCGCCGCCGAACTCCGCATCGCCACATGGGACCACCCAGGCGTGGGCGAATACCTCGACTGCCGTGGCAGCGCAGTCGCGCAGGAACGTCACGTCGCTCCCCTCGTTTGCGCTCACGATATTGGCAACGTAGATACCCCCGGGGTTCAGGCTGCCTCGCACCAAACGCAACGCCTCAACCGTCGCCAGCTTGCGTACGGGCTCGGCACCGCCAAAGCAATCGCTCACGACCACGTCGTAGCGACGATGTCCCACGCTCGTCACGCCCAGATACGAGCGAGCCTCGGCGGTTATCACCCGCAGGCGATCGCCCACCGCGCGCTCCAGCTCATCCAGGTAGAACCAGCGGCGCGCCAGGCGCGTAATCTCTCCGTCATACTCGATGACGTCCATGCGCAAGCCCGCGTGCGACATCAGAGCGAAC
>CABUTP010000128.1 GCA_902494545.1 uncultured Collinsella sp.
CGCGGCGTAGAGATGCCATACCCGCGCTTGCGCAAGTCCTTGGCCAGTATATCGCGGCCGGCAGCAGCGTCGTCGTCCTTGGTCGCGGCGGCAAAATAGCGGCGGATCTTTGACTTGGCGGAAGGTGTCTTAACGATCTTGAGCCAATCACGAGACGGCTTGGAACTCTTGTTGGTCAGGATTTCAACGCGGTCGCCCGTCTTGATCTCGTGCGTGAGTGGGGCCACCGCGCCGTTGATCTTAGCGCCGACGCAGTGATTGCCCACCTCGGTGTGAACGGCGTAGGCAAAGTCGAGCGGCGTGGAGCCGGCACGAAGCGCCATGACCTCGCCCTTGGGCGTAAAGACGAAGATCTCTTGATCGAAGAGGTCGACCTTCAGCGAATGCAGATATTCCTTGGCGTCGGTGATCTCATCAGACGCAGCCCAATCGAGCGAATGCTTAAGCCAGTTGATCTGATCGTCCAAACGTTGAGCGTCATTGGTCTTGGAAGCAGACGATCCGCCCGATTTCTTATAGAGCCAGTGGGCGGCAATGCCGTACTCGGCCTGCTCATGCATCTCATAGGTTCGAATCTGAATCTCGAGCGGGCGGGCCGTGGGGCCGATTACCGTCGTATGGAGCGACTGGTAGTTATTGACCTTGGGCATGGCGATATAGTCTTTAAAGCGACCGGGCATGGGGTGCCACAGCGTATGTACCGCACCGAGCGTGGAGTAGCAATCGCGCACCGAATGCGTGATGACGCGCAGTGCCACCAGGTCGTAGATCTCGGAGAACTCCTTGCCCTTGCGCTTCATCTTTTGGTAGATGGACCAATAGTGCTTGGAACGGCCGTTGATCTGGAAGTCTTCCAGGCCAATGCGGTTGAGCTCGTCGGTGAGCGTCTTGATGGTCTCGGCCAGATAGCGCTCGCGAACCTCGCGCGACTCAGCCACCATGCGCGCAATGCGCTGGTAGGCATCGGGCTCCAGGTAGAAGAAGGACAGGTCCTCGAGCTCCCACTTAATAGAGCTCATGCCCAGACGGTCGGCCAGGGGCGCATACACGTCCATGGTCTCGCGGGCCTTAAACAGGCGACGGTCCTCGCGCAGAGCTGCAAGGGTGCGCATGTTGTGCAGACGGTCGGCAAGCTTAACGATAATGACGCGGATGTCCTTGGACATGGCGAGGAACATCTTGCGCAGCGTGAGGGCCTGTTTCTCGTCCATGCTATCGACTTCGATGTTGGTGAGCTTGGTCACGCCATCGACGAGCTCGGCCACCGTATCACCAAACAGGCCGGAAACATCGGCGAGCGAGGTCTCGGTGTCCTCGACGGTATCGTGCAGCAGCGCGGCGCACACCACATCGCAGTCCATCTTGAGATCGGCCAGAATGATGGCCACCTCGACGGGATGGTTGATGTACATCTCACCCGAGCGCCGCTTTTGGTTGCAATGCTTCTCGGCAGCAAAGCAGTAGGCCTGCTCAACCTTAGAAAAGTCGTCCTCATTCATATATTTGAGGCACAGGCGCTCCAGTTTGTCGTAGCTGTCCGCCATAATCTCGGGCGGCAGCTCATCGGCATGCTTATAGTGCTCCATCTCCGAAAACGGCTGGAGGGTGGAATCATGGGCGGTACGGGCTGCGGCATCCATCGAGGTCCCCTTCCCCTAGGCCCGCGGTACGATCGGGCGGTTAACTTTGGCTAGCATATCAGAAGCGCACGAATCGAGCGCCCAGCTCCGGAAAGCCGAGAACTCCATGCGCGAGCGCAGACCCTCCAAATAGCGAATTGACCTGCTCAATTGCACACGTCCGGGGTTTTCTGCCATCGCGATGCGACGGGTGTCGTCAAACCCCGAAACGCGACAGAAACCAAGCTCTTCGAAGATTCCCAGACCGCTTGCCACCGAGCGCTCGTCAACCGGCGTGCGAGCATCGATGGCAAGGCACATCTGCGCGATGTCGATATCGCTCGCACTAAATGAGTCGGCTCCGGTCTTGCCGCGGTTGGAGCGCCACATAGTCTGCAGCGCGCGATAGAGCGTGACGAGCTCGTCGCGCTCGGGCGCGTAGCAGTCGAGCAGGCGCTCGTTAATGCGAGCGTCACGCGACGAATAGAGCAGGTGAATCACGGCAGGTTGGCCGTCGCGACCGGCGCGTCCGCTCATCTGGTTGAACTCGATGGCGCCAAACGGCATGTGGTAGAGCACGACATGGCGGATATCGGGAAGGTTGACGCCCTCACCAAAGGCAGAGGTCGAAACGATGCAGCTGAGGCTTCCGTCACGAAACGCTTCCTCGACACGGCGACGATCGGAGCGCGCAAGCCCCGCGTTATAGAACGCGATGCGGGTCGCGCAATCGGGTACCCGCTTGCGCAACGTTTTAGCAAGCGCCACGGACTGGTCGCGCGAGTTGACGTAGATGACGGTCTTCTCCCCCGTCGCCACGATTGACACCAGGCGGTTCTCGCGGCTCGCAAGATCTCGGTCATCCTCGAGCTGCAAGTTCTCGCGCACCGTCTCATCGACCACCGTACGGGTAATCGGTAGCACGCGGGCGAGCTCGGCCACAACCGGAGCCGTTGCGGTAGCAGTCGTGGCCAGAACGACCGGGTCGCCCAGGGCCTTGAGGATATCGGGCATGTCGAGATAGGCGCTGCGGTCGCCGCCCTTGGCAAGACCGGCATGATGCGCCTCATCGATAACGACAAAACCGATGCGGCCCGAACGCGCAAAGCGGTCGCGGTGAATGGACAGGAACTCGGGCGTCGTGAGCACGATGCCGGTGCGGCCCGAAGCCAAGCCGGCAAACACGTCATCGCGCGCCGCCTCCACGGTCTCGCCGGTCAGCACGCCTACGCCAATGCCGAGCGCGGCCATCGTCGACGAGAGGTGATAGGCCTGGTCGGCAACGAGCGCGCGCAGCGGATAGACAAAGATGCTCGCACGCCCGCGAAGGACCGCCTCGCGCGCGGCATGCACATGGAAGATAAGAGACTTGCCGCGCCCCGTTCCCATAACGGCCAGAACACTTTGGTGATCGGCCAGGGCATCGAGCGCCTCGACCTGCGCGCGGTGCGGCTGGTTCGAGCCGATAAAGCTATGGATAAGCGAGCGCGTCAGCTCGGTATAGGAAAGCTGGGCGAGCGTTTGGCGCTTGCGGGACTCCAGACGCAGACCGGCGTCCGCAGGCTCCACGCCGCGGCGAAGCTCACATGCCGGGTCGTCAACGCTGGGCGCCGTGGTATCGCGGACCAAGACATCCTTGATCATAAGCTTGGGCTTTACGCGACCTTGCCAATGCTCGGCCACGGCCTCGAACACCAAGTCGACAGCGCTATCGCAATTGATGAGCTTATCGATCTGCGGCACGCGGAACATAATGGCCGGCACACTCGCGGCGCCATCGGTCGCCACGAAGCGCATGTGCTCGCCGGTTTTGCCCACCACGGCGCGGTCGCACATTGTCACGCCCTCGGCCGCCAACAGCGGCACCTTGTTGCCCTGGCCAAACGGCTCAAGACGGGAGATCTGCTCGATGGTCTCAATATTCAGCTCGGAGAGGTCGACGGTGGCAGCAACCTCGTCGGTGTCCTCAAAGTCCTCGGCGGGGAGCTCGGACAGCACGGCGGAAAGACGACGACGGAACTCGTCGAGCTTGGACGCCTCGATGGTCACGCCCACCGCACCCGCATGCCCGCCGCGACGAATCAGCAGATCGGAGCAGCGCTCTACGGCGTCGAACAGGT
This sequence comes from uncultured Collinsella sp., assembly GCA_902494545.1. Classification (GTDB taxonomy): domain Bacteria; phylum Actinomycetota; class Coriobacteriia; order Coriobacteriales; family Coriobacteriaceae; genus Collinsella. The sequence goes on from CABUTP010000128.1 coordinate 3,740, forward strand.
TGACCTTGCCCACCGAGCGGCCCGAACCGCGAGCGATACCGTCTTCGATCGAGAACAGCAGCGCCGGCACGTGATAACGGTTGGTCAGGCGGCTCGCTACGATGCCCTTGACGCCCTCGTGCCAGCCCTCACCGCCCACGACGATTGCGCGACCGCCATCATAGGTCTCCTCGACCTTTGCCATGGCATCGCGCGTGAGCTCCGCCTCAATCTCGCGACGCTGACGGTTGATCTCCTCGAGCTCGGCCGCCAGCGCGCTTGCCTCGATAGGATCGCGGGCAAGCAGCAGGTCGAGCGCCAGCTTGGGATCGGCCATGCGGCCGGCGGCGTTCAAGCGGGGAATGAGCGAAAACGACAGGCCATCGGCCGTAATGCTTGAGAGGTCGGCCTTGGCAAGTGCGGCCAGCGCGATATAGCCAGGACGGGCGGTCACGCGCATCTGCTGGATGCCTTCGGCGACCAGCGCGCGGTTCTCGGGCGTCAGCGGCATCATGTCGGACACGGTACCAAGCGCCGCAACCTCGATCAGCGAACGCCAATACGACGGCTTGCCCAGACGCTCGCCCAGGACCTGCACCAGCTTGAGCGCCACGCCGGCACCGGCAAGCTCGCGCGAGGGACCCTCGTCCTCGAGCTTTGGGTCGGTCAGGGGCACGCCCTGCGGCACCTGGTCGGACGGCTCATGATGGTCCGTGACCACCAAATCGATCCCCAGGCTCTCCAGATAGGAAACCTCTTCCTTGGCGGCAATGCCGTTATCGACGGTCACGATCAGCTGGGGGCGAGCGAGCTCGTTAACGCGGTCGAGCGCCGCGCGCGAAAGACCGTAGCCCTCGTCAAAGCGATGCGGAATAAACGGTGTGACATCAGCGCCAAACGTGCGCAGCGCCTCGGTCAACAGGCAGGTCGACGTAATACCGTCAACGTCAAAATCGCCAAAGACCGCGATGCGCTCGTGGTTGCGAATAGCGCGCTCGACGCGGTCGGCAACGACCGACATGCCCGGGATAATGAGTGGGTCGGCCCAGTCGCGATCGAGCGAAGGCGTCAAAAACAGCTGGCCTTCCTCGATGGATGTAATGCCGTGCGCAACCATAATGCGCGCCACCAGCCCGGGTATGCCCAGGCCAGCCGAAAGCTCCTTTTCGAGCTCGGGGTTTTGCTGAGCGACCGCCCAGCGATGCGTCGTCTTAAGCGATGACATAGGCGCCCACCCCCGATAGGGGCAGGTCGCCGCGATACCTCTCACGGTTCATAGCGATGAGTCCTCTGTGTATGCCCGCTTCGGCAGGCAGATCTGTTGAACG
>CABUTP010000129.1 GCA_902494545.1 uncultured Collinsella sp.
CCCTCCACCAACGTAACTCCATCATGGTCGACACGCGAAACGTTGTCCGCACGTGCTGCCATACTAAAGCCTCCTATTACAACAAGTACCGCGGCGTCGCCGCGCAGTCCGTGTTTATACGGCTGTCATACTTCTTTAAAAGGATACCCGCAGCGGTAGGGACCAAACGTAAAGGGAACGTAAGGAGATTGGAGGCTTTCGTTTACAAACGAGAAACAAAAAGGGCGCATCCATACGGACGCGCCCCTGTGCAAAACAATGCGAAGAACGACTTAGAAGCTGCCGCGCTTGAGGAAGTCGGGAAGCTCAAACTGATCGTTGCCAAAGTTGGGCAGCTCGGTACCGCCGACGTTGCGAGTCGGGGCAGCCTGAGCGGGGCTGGCAGCCGGAGCGGTGCGCTGCGGCTCAGCGGAAGCAGCGGCCTTGCTCTGGGACTGCTGAGCAGCGAAGAGCTCGTCCTGACGGTTGACGTTGGAGTCGGAGAAGCCCGTAGCGATAACGGTGATGCGCACCTGGTCGCCCAGGGACTCGTCAACAACGGTACCGAAGATGATGTTGGCCTCGGGGTCGACGGCATTGGCGACAACGTCGGCGGCGTCGCTGATCTCCTGAATGCCCAGGTCCTTGGAGCCGGCGATGGAAAGCAGGACACGCGTGGCGCCATCGATGGAGCTCTCGAGCAGCGGACTGGAGATGGCCTGCTGGGCAGCGTCGACGGCACGGGTATCCCCAGAAGCGGTACCGATACCCATCATGGCGGTACCGGCCTGCTTCATGATGGTCTTAACATCGGCGAAGTCCAGGTTGATGATACCCGGGACGGTGATGAGGTCGGTGATGCCCTGGGTGCCCTGGGAAAGGACGCCATCGGCAATTGCGAAGGCCTCGAGCATCGTGGTCTTCTTCTCGGCGATGTCGAGCAGCTTGTCGTTAGGGATAACGATCATGGTGTCGACGCAATCGGAGAGGGTCTTGATGCCCTCCTCGGCGCTCTTCTTGCGCTTGCGACCCTCGAAGGTGAAGGGCTTGGTCACGACGGCGACGGTCAGCGCGCCGACCTCGTTCATTGCGATATCGGCAACGATGGGAGCGGCGCCGGTACCGGTACCACCGCCCTCGCCGCAGGTGATGAACACCATATCGGCGCCAGCGAGCGCCTCGGCGATATCGTCGCGGGACTCATCGGCAGCCTTGCGACCAACCTCGGGGTTGGCGCCGGCGCCCAGGCCGCGGGTAAGGTCGGTGCCGATGTGCACCTTGATATCGGCATCAGAGATCGCGAGTGCCTGAGCATCGGTGTTGATGGCAACAAACTCGACGCCGCGGATGCCCTCTTCGATCATTCGATTGACCGCGTTGGTACCGCCGCCGCCGACGCCGACCACCTTAATGACGGCAAGGTAGTTGTTGATCTCTGTCTCGTGCATGTCGGTCCTCCGAACAAAGGTTATAGCCATAGCATGGGTTGACCCCTGCGCACATTAACCTTCAGGTTGAAAGTAAATGCAAAGGTAAACCGTATTATGTTTGCACATTATGAACGTATCAGTCAAATAATTGACCGTGAAAACCAAACAAACCAGATAAACGGCGTGGTATGGCCCCTCAACAAAGCCGTTTAGGATGCTAGGCGGTCGGTGCGTTCCTAAACGTGTAGTTGCCTGGAGAGCGCACATTGATATAGGTTACGCCCTCTACCTGCGAAAGCAGCTTGGTCACGATGCGTTCTTTCTTGGCGATATCATCCGAATCGCCCAGCGACACCTCGACGCCGTTGTCGAGATTTGCCGAGATAGCCTCAACGGAAGGCGTGGAAATATCCTTCACCTGGCCCAAGAACTCGCTCGAAAAACCGCGTGCGTAATCCAGACCGGCCTTGACGGCCTTGGAGCTCACCGCCCGACCCGAAACCGGTGCGACATCGGCCGAGACGTCAGTCAACAGCACGGCGCCGTAGTGCTTGGCAAGCGCCAGGGCCGCATCGATGCCGGTCAGGGTGTTGGCACCCTCCCCCGATGTAATGACGTTCCCCTGGTCATCCACCTCGACAGACGTCGACAGCGGAGCGATCCAGGTGTCATCGTCTCCGATAGCCCAGGCAAGGTCGTCGGAGCTGATATACGCAATGGCGGTAACTTTACGCTCCGTCGGCGTGATGATAAGCGTATGGGGAAACTGACGCTGGACATCCACGCCCGAGACCCACGGGTTTTGCTTGAGGCCCTCGGTAATCTGATCGGGATCCACGTTAAAGAGCGACGTGTTCTCGGGAAGACTGATGAGCTGCATGGCGTCGTGCTTGGTCACATGCTCGCTGCCATGAATCTGAATATCGGTGGCGGCGAACAGGCCGGAGTTGATGACGACGATGGCAACAATGGCAAGTACGGCCACGGCTGCCAGGATGCCGCCCGCGATCTTGCCTTTACCCTTCATGGCGGAAGCAGCGTCGGTCGTCTTGCTTGCCATGGCACCCAGCGATGACAGAGGATTGATGCCCCTTTTTGCCGAAGACGCCTTGGCGGCGGGCACTGATGTCAGTGAACGCGGCTTAGCGCCAGCCAACGTACGGCCGGCATGCGGCGCACGAGCTCCCAGCGAAGGCTTGGGCGTCGCCATGGGTCGGGAGGTCTTGGTGCCCATCGCCGGCTTGGGCGTCACCGAAGGACGCGGAGCCGGACGACTCGTCTTTTTAGAAGCGGGGCGTCCCCCCAGCTGCGAGCCGACGACCGGGCGCTTGGCAGGACGAACGGGCCCAACAGACTTGGAGGGCATGGCGGGCTTATGTTGAGGCTGGGCAGGTGCGCCGGAACGCCCTCCGGCGCGGCGGAAGGTTGGTTTCGATGCTCTAGAAGCCGAGGAATTTAACTTCCGGTCTGAGCTCGATGCCATACGCCTCCCTCACCTTTCCGTGCACATGCCTGATAACCGCGGCCACGTCATCGGCCGAGGCGGTTCCGTTATTAACGATAAAATTAGCGTGTACGGGCGAAACTTCCGCACCGCCAACCGAAAAACCCTTTAATCCACAATCCTCAATCAACTTGCCCACGCTTGCATCGGGCGGGTTGCGAAAGACCGATCCGCAGGATGCACGGCCCATGGGCTGCGTGCGCTTGCGGCGCGTCAGGTACCGTTCCATGCGCTCGCGAATGTCGGCCTTGGGCGCGGGCTTGAGTTTAAGCACGCACTCGAGAATGATCTCGTTACGCGGCAAGCTGCACTCGCGATACCCCCAAGCGATCTCGGACCCTGCATAGTGCTTAATACCGGACGCCGGATCAAACGTGACCACGTCCTCGATAAGGGAGCCGATCCACTCGGTCCGCGTACCTGCGTTCATGGACACGGCACCACCGACCGAACCGGGAATACCGACCGCGAACTCAAGGCCCGAAAGCCCGCGCGACAAAGCGTCGTTGACCAAACGCGCGAACATCACGCCCGCACCAACGGTCAGCGTGCAGCCGTCCTCGGCAACAACCGTGCGCTGAAACTCACGTCCCAGCGAAATAACGGCGCCGCGATAACCGGCATCGGCAACCAACAGGTTGGACCCCTTGCCGATAATCACCCACGGCACCCGCTCGCGGTCAAGCACCGCCACGGCGCGACGCAGGGCATGGTAGCTATGGCACGTCACAAAGAGGTCGGCCTTGCCGCCGATACGATAGCTTGTATGGCGTGCAAGACGTTCGTCCTCGACCACGTCCGTGTCGATCATGCCCGAAAGCGCCATGACGGCGTTAAACAGACCCATGGGGTTTAAGCGTCTTTCTTGGCAGTCAGATACTCGATGAACTCGGGGCCGACGGTCGTAACGTCACCGGCACCCATGGTGAGCAGCAGGTCGCCCTCGCCCACGAGCTTCTCAAGCTCCTGGTTGAGCTCAAGACGACTGGAGCAGTACACGACCTCCTTGCCGGGGTGCTTAGCGCGAACGGTATCTGCGAGCATCTTGGAGGTAACGCCCGGGATCGGCATCTCGCCGGCGGAGAATACATCGATCAGCAGCAGCTTGTCGGCGTTGGCAAAGGCATCGGCAAAGTCATCGCACAGAGCCTGCAGGCGCGAATAGCGGTGCGGCTGGAACACGACGTCGACATGTTTGTAGCCCAGCGAAGAGGCAGCAGCGAGCGTCGCCTTGATCTCGGTGGGATGATGGCCGTAATCGTCAACCACCGTGATGCCGTCGATATCGCCCACGTGGGTAAAGCGACGGCGGACGCCCTCAAAACTCGAAAGTGCCTTAGCGGCGGCGTCGATATCGAGGCCAAGGACATGGGCGACGGTCAAGACGGCCGTGGCGTTGAGCATGTTGTGACGACCGGGGTTGCTCTTGATCTCGACAGCGTGCTCGGTGCCGTCCTCAAAGCGAACGATAAAGTCGCTCTGGATGCCCTTGACATCCGGATGTACGCAGACGATGTCGTTGTTCTCGGCAAAGCCATAGGAAAGCACATGACGGCCCGTCGACTTGGCGAGCTCGACCAGATGCGGGTCCTCGCCGCAAACAATAACGGTGCCGTCCTCGCCCACCAGACCCATAAACTTGGCAAAGGTGGCCTCGATCTCCTCGATGCCCGAGTAGTGATCGAGATGGTCGGCCTCGACGTTGGTCACGATGACCACGTTGGGGTTCAGGAACAGGAACGAGCTATCGGACTCGTCGGCCTCGGCGACAAAGTAGTCACCCGAGCCGTTCTTGCCGTTGGTGTCGTAGCCCTCGACGATGCCGCCGATCAAAAAGCTGGGGTCCAGACCCATGCGATCGAGCATCGTGGCGCACATCGAAGACGTCGTGGTCTTGCCGTGCGTGCCGGCAACGGCGACGGTGGTGTAGCCGTGGCCCAGAGCCGAGAGCATCTTGGCGCGGGGCCACACGGGAATACCCAGCTCGCGTGCACGCACGAGCTCGGGGTTGGACTCGGGAATAGCGGTGGAGACCACAACCACGTCGGGCTTGACCTCGTCGATCGTCGCAGCCTCATGGCCCACGTGGACCTTCAC
>CABUTP010000130.1 GCA_902494545.1 uncultured Collinsella sp.
AGGGTGGCCAGCTCACCGAGGCCGTGCGCCGTCGTCCGTACTCCGTGATCTTGCTCGACGAGATGGAGAAGGCTCATCCGGATGTCTTTAACGTGCTGCTGCAGGTGCTTGACGACGGCCGTCTGACCGACGGTCAGGGTCGCCAGGTGTCCTTCAAGAACACGATTATCATCATGACGTCCAACGTGGGCTCCAAGGCCATCGCCGATCTGTCCGGCAAGGACGAGGAGGAGATGCGCCATCAGGTCGACGCGGCCATGGCTCAGACCTTCCGTCCCGAGTTCCTCAACCGTATCGACGATATCGTGGTGTTCCATCCGCTCGGCATGGCGCAGATCGAGAAGATCGTCGACATCCAGCTTGCCGACGTCCGCGTGCGTCTGGCCAAGGAGCGCATGACGCTTGCCATCACCCCGGCGGCCAAGCAGATGCTCGCCGTGGGCGGCCTGGACCCGGTCTTTGGCGCCCGTCCGCTCAAGCGTCTGGTTCAGCGCGAGGTCGTGGATGCCATCGCCGCCGCTATCATCGACGGCACGGTGCGCGAGGGCGATCAGGTGACGGTCGATGTCGACAAGGATGGCGGCTTTACCGTCGTGTGCGACAACACGCCGGCGGCCACCTACGAGGTCCCCGACGCCGAGTAGATTTATGGGACATGCCTTAAAATCTGCCAGTCGTCTCTAAACGCCAAGGGCGGCGGATCCAATTGGGTCCGCCGCCCTTTTTCGTGCGACAATCGATGATGTTGAACACGATTGCATGGCAAGGAGATATGCAGATGAAAGACGAGAACAAGACGAATGCGCCGACGCCCAAGCCCACGTCCAAACCGGCGCCCAAGTCGCGCGCCCCCTACATCCGCGCCGAGAACGAGGACGCCGACGGCTACGCTCCCTACCGCGATCGCCGCCCCGCGCGCGAGCCGATGTTCGAAGCCGCCCCCTGGCGCTGAGTGCCACCCAAAAGGCCACCAATAAGTTGCGGTGAAATAGGGACTGTTTTGCAGTTTGGCCAGCAAAAACAGTCCCTATTTCACCGCAACTGCGTTGGGGATTGTTCTACAGGGGGAGGGTAGTCAAAAAAGCCCCGTCCCAAATTGACTGCTCGGGGAGTCGCATTCGAGCTCGGTTGTCCTCTTAGCCACTCGATATCCTTCGGAGCAATAACGGTGATAAAACTTGCTTAAGTGTTAATCAAGCCACACACAATCTTGCTCTCTAATTAATCAAGAATCAGTATAATTTTGATTAGCTAGAGAGCAAGATTGGAGAATCATGGCATTCAACGACTTGATCGCCCAGAAAATAAAGGACTTTGAACAGCAGGGGGTTCCGCAGGTCTTTGAGCGAGACCTTGATCTGGGAAACCCACAGGAGCCAAAGCGCGACAACATCGTAAATGTGGTTGTGGGGGCCCGCCGTTGTGGAAAGACGTATCGCCTGTATCAGGAGATGCAGCGGCTTCAGGGTCGGGGCGTCGAGCTTGACCGGATGCTTTACTTTAATTTTGAGGACGAGCGCTTGCGCCCGTATGAGTCATCGCTGCTGGCGGACGTGCTCGACACGTTCTATGCGCTGTATCCTGCTGCTCGAACCGAGGGCGCTTACATTTTCTTTGACGAGATCCAGGAAATTCCCGAATGGGGTGCGTTTCTGCGGCGTGTAGTCGATACGGAGAAAGCGACCGTCTATGTGACGGGATCTTCTTCTAAGATGCTGTCCTCAGAGCTTAAGAGCGAGTTCAGGGGTCGTTCTCTTATACGGGAGCTTTTTCCGTTGAGTTTTTCGGAATACGTTCGATATAAGACGGGGAACGTTTTCGAGCCAGATGCGACCTTTTCCCCAAGCGATGCAGCGCTGCTTCGACATCATCTGATCGGATATCTTGAACGAGGGGGATTCATCGCGACGCTTGAGCAGACGCCTGCAGACGCGATTCAGCTGCTACAGGAATATGCTTCGCGAACGGTCGCTATGGACGTCGTTGAGCGTTACGACGTCAAGAACCCTCGCTTGGCATCGCTGTTCCTAACGCGGTGTATGGCATCTTCGGGACGAGAGCTGTCGGTGAACAAAGTGTACAACGAGTTCAAGAGCAGGCAGATACCCGTCAGTCGTAATTCGCTCAGCGACTTACTTGAGTATTATGAGGATGCCTACCTGTTATTTTCTGTGCCGGAGTTCACGCGTTCATTGGCAAATAACATGCGGTCTGCGTCTAAGGTCTACGCTGTCGACCCTGCGATGTTTGGAGCATTCTCTCCCGCATCAGCATTGGATCAGGGCCAGAGGCTCGAGACCGCAGTGTTCAATGCGCTAAGAAGAAGGACTCCCGCGGTGAGGACCGGCTCGGTCTGCCGCCTGCTGATCAAAGAGAAGAGCAAAAGCCATGAGGTGGACTTTGTGGCTGGGGACGCACTTCTCATGCGGGCTTATAGCCTGATTCAGGTGAGTGTGGATATGGCAAGTGAGAAAACGCGCGAGCGCGAAATTGCCGCGCTTGATGCCTCGATGGCCCAGTTCGATCTTGGCGAGTCGACAATCGTTACCATGGATGAGCAGGCCGATATTCCATGCGAGCACGGTGCGGTACACGTTGTGCCCGCATGGAAGTGGCTCCTTGCCTAATCATCTACGGATCTGTGGGGCCAGGACCTCCTGGCCCCTTCATCACGGTTGGGGAGCACCATGATGCGCCCGGCTAGTCCTGGGCTTTGATGCTCGGCATCAGAATCTGGGCGAGGTAGTCGCATTCGAGCTTGGTGGCAGCGTCGGCCTTGCCGTCTTTACCGATCAGGTCGTTTTTGATCTGGCTGTATGTGTAGCGGTTGCCGGTCGTGAGCTCGACAAGCTCAATCGCCGTATCCATGGGGTAGGTCGACACAGGGTCCTGCGTGCGTCCATTAACGGTTTGCGGAATCACGTACGGATAGACAGGACCGCTCGCATAGACGGTGTAGCCGTTACCTAGGCTGACCGTGCCCAAAACCGTATCGCCGTCGTCGGGCGTAAAGGTCTCGCCGTCGCGCACCGCGACGAGCGTCACGAGCGGTGTGTTGGTGTCGCCGTCCAGATAAATGCACAGCGTACTGCCGTTTTGCCAAGTCGCGACTTTACCGTACCACTCAACGGGAATATCGAGCTGATACAGGTCCGTTGCCTTATGTCGAGCATCGGCGTCGCGGGCCGCCTGTGCCTCGCGGGAGCTCACGGCGTTGACGGCGGCATCACGGCGCGCGGTTGCCGCCTGCTGGAGCACCTTTGCGACCGCGGCGGAGTTCACCCCGCCTTCCTCGGCATACTTGGCGGCGGCATCGATCTGGTCGTCAGTCACCGTGTCGGCCGAAGGCACCTTGAGCTTAAAGGTGGCCTGGGCACTCAAATCCTGCCCATCGCTCTTAATGGTGACCTGCGCCTTGGTGGTCGGCACGGTGTAAATGGTACCGTCGGCTGCGATGGGGGACCCAGCGATGGAGAGCGTATAGTCGCCGGGCAGCAGCTTAATGCCACGACCATGCTCGTCAACGTAGAGTGTTTCGCTCACGGAAGAACCGTCGGAATCCTGCCCGCTCACCTGTACGGGAATCTTGGAGCCGGTTGAGCAGTCGAGGTCCGCGGCATGCACGCCAATCTGCACCGACATCATCGTGTGCGCGCTGGCGGCGACAGCGGCAGCCTGCTCTTGCTGATATCCGTTCCAGGCGGCATAGCCTGCGCCGCCGGCGACGAGCGCGACGGCCACAACGCCGGCAACCATCAGGTTGCGGCGCTTGGGCGACATCTTGCGATGACGAACCTCGGCTTCGCGTGCCGAAGGAACGGACGGTAGGGGAATATCGCCCATGGCGATGGTCTCGTCCACGGCAGGCGCGGAGCCCAGGCCGGGAAGCTCGCGGGTCAGTGAATCTTCGGCAGGCAAGCTGTCGAGCAAGATGGTTTCCTCGCTCGTGTCGGATTCGGGCTGGTCGTCGGCCTCGCATTCGGATTCCTCGTGCCCCGCCTCGTCCTCGGTGGGCGCGGCGCCATCGTCTTTTGCATCCTGATCATCGGGCTGCGCCTCGATTTCCGGCTCATCCCGCACATCAACGCTCGAATCGTCAAACGCAATCTCGGCCAGTGCGATCTGGTCTAGGCTCTCCAGGGCCTCGGCACACGCTTCTGCATCTTGGGCCGCATCCTCTTGGCCCATCGTCTCATCTTTCATATATCCCCCAAGCTCAATATCGGCTCAACACTGTACCCAAAAATGGAGCCATATAAAGCGCGTATGAAATATAAGATTTGATTTAACCTGAGCGCATCGTTCGGCCGCATCCTCGCGGCAGCAAAAGGCCCCCGGAACGCGAACGAATCACATTCCGGGGGCTCTGCAATGCGTTGAGTTGCGCGGAGCCGGCTATGCTGCTTCGCGCTCAAGCGATGTCTGCGCCAGGCACGTTACTCGGCGTGCGCGTAATCAACCTTGGCGCGGCGGGCAGTGGCCTTCTCCCAATCGCTGGTGCCCTCAAAGACATCCTGCTTGTAGGGATTGCGGCCGAGCTTCTTGGCACGGTAGGCGACGTAGATGATCGCGGCGATGTTGGCGATTAGCGCGGCGACCGAGACCGCGGTGGCGGCGCCGGGATCGAGCGTGGAGTGCGTCACAAAGATGGACTCCTCCTGGAAGTACGGGAACACCTGGGCAAACATGCACCAAATGGCCAGCGTAAAGGCGCGGTTTTGAATCCAGCCGCCCTTGTTCCAGATAAAGGCGGCGACGGTGGGCGCCAGCAGCAGCGAAA
>CABUTP010000131.1 GCA_902494545.1 uncultured Collinsella sp.
CATTACGCGGTCGAACTTGTCCATATCGGGTTCGCGCCCGGCCTTCACATCGTCGTAGATGAGCGACATCACGTCGGCCTGACGCTTTTCGCTGGGATAGACGACCTCAACGCCCGCGGTCTCACATTCGCGCCCATAGACGTCTGCGCCCACGGTACCGTCGGTGCCCATGATGCCGATCTTGCGCACCGGCTCGGCCGGCATACTCAGGTTGGGGTCGAACTCGCACTCCCCCATCACCGCGCCGGCCAGAGCATAGCGCACCGACTCGCGCGGCATGTGGATAATCGGCACCTTGGTAAACGACTGAATCTGATCGTAGAAGTAGTGCGACGTGTTGCAGGGAATCGCTATGTGCGCGCAGCCCAGCGTCTCGAGTGCCTGAGCGCACTCCTTCATGGTCGCCAGCAGCTCGGCATGCTCGCCAGTCTTGATGGCCAGCGTACGGTCGGGCATGGTCGACTTGGAAAGTACCACCATGTCGATATGCTCCTGATCACAGGTAGCAGCCGTATGACGTACCACCTGGTCGTAGTAATACGACGTGGCCTCGGCGCCCATGCCGCCGATAACTCCCAGCTTTTCCATCGCCGCCTCCTTGGTGACGCCCACGCAATTGCGCGTATCATACCCGCGCCCGTCCGATGCAAACCGGGCGGGCGCCGCGCTCATCTACTTGTAATACGTCTTGAACAGCTTAAAGTGACGCAGCTTGGTGTGCCACATGCGCAACCAACGGTTAAAGACAAAATCACCCTTCATAAAAGAAGGATCGGCGGCCTTGCCCTCTTTGGCCAGACGATGTGCCTTCGCACGCAGCTCGGGGTCCTTGACATACTTGTCAACGACGCCCATAGGAACGACCATCCACAGCGCCTCGTCCTGCGCCGTCACAAACTCCGGCTCAAACGGACGGTCATAGACGTACTCATCTACCACGTATTTAGCAACGTTAAAGCCACTATTGGTGACATAGTAATTACTGCGGCCCTGACGCGTGTTGAAGTCGAAGAACTTAAACGAACCATCGCGCTGGTCGTACTTAACGTCGAAGTTGGAGAAGCCCGTAAACTTAAGGTCCTCAAGCAGCTTGCGCACGCCACCCATGAGCTCGTCGTTGGGCTCAGTGATGATGCAGGCATGGTTACCGACACCGTGGGGCTGATGCTCCTCGAGCAGCACGTGTCCCAGGCACATCATACGAACCTTGCCGTTGCGGTCGGAATAACTGGTAAGCACGCGCATGTACTCGTCGTTGCCGGGCACGCGGTCCTGCAAGATGAGGTCATCGGTGTAGCCACTGGCGTACACATCGCGAATGACCTGTTCCAGCTCGGCGCGATCGGCAATCTCGTAGGCCTTCTTCTGACCCTCGAATTCGTGCTCCCACCACATGATGCCGTCAGAGGGCTTCAGAATCATCGGGAAGGGGAAGTCGATCTGGTCGAGCACCTCGGCGGGAGCCTCACCCTGAGCGTTGAGCATCGCCATGGTAAAGGTAAACGTGTGCGGATACGGCACACCGTGCTTCTCGCACAGCTCGTAGAAGATCTCCTTCTTCTGGCACTGCTCGAGCATGCTGTAGGGGGCGTAGGGCGCGATAACGTTCGAGGCAAGCTCACCGGCGTCCTGCGCCTGCGCGGCAAGCGCGACATAGTTGTCGCCGCAGCCCATGAGAATAATCTTCTTATCAGGATTGGCCTGTGCGACGCCGTTAACGGTCTCGATCATGACCGGCATGGTATCGATATCCACGTTGGGCGTGTAATCGATAATTTGGCTGCGATACGCGGGGCCGGTCTGGTACTTGCCAAAGACCAGGCTCTTAACCTGATACTCCTCGTAGAAAGCGCGCGCCACCGAATACGCGTTGATGTCGCCGCCGAGCAGCACGGGGATAAACTCGCGCTCTGTAAACTGCAATGCCATGGAAACTTCCTATCTAGAACTGCCCACACGACGGGCGATCTTTGTGCAACTGATTTATTCTAGCGTGACGAGCCGCAGGCACACAAAGATCCACAGTATCTATGGCAATCGGCGTAATTATCCAGCACGAAGGCGGCGATCACCGGTGTACGACAACGGGCAATGAACCCACCGTTGTTGTAGGATTCAACATGTTGCCCGCCCCGTCGAAAGGTACACTGTGCCCCAGGCTCATCCGATCAACAACCCCATCATTGACGCCGCAAAGCGCGAACTTGCGGATCGTGCCCAGACGGCAGCTCCCCTACGCACCGCAAACGATGCTTACAACGGGCCTGTCCGCATCGTCTCAATCAACACGTCGGAGCACAAAGGCACGCGTAAGTCACCCGTCGCCGACGGGCACGACACCGTCGTCGAGCAGTTTGGCCTCGCCTCCGATGCGCACGCCGGGCATTGGCACCGTCAGGTCTCCTTTTTAGCTGCAGAGTCTATCCAGACGGCGCAGGCGCGCGGGCTCGATGTGCACGAGGGCGACTTTGGCGAGAACTTCACCACCCAGGGTATCAACCTGCTCTCACTCCCCTTGGGCACGCAGCTCAAGCTCGGCAGCGAAGTACTCGTCGAAATCAGCCAGATCGGCAAAGTCTGCCATACCCGCTGTGCCATCTACTATCTCGCCGGCGACTGCATCTTCCCCCACGAGGGCATTTTTGGCGTCGTGCTGCAGGGCGGAGAAGTCCATATCGGTGACGACGTCCAGGTGGTCAGGCTCGGCGACGGCACCTGTTCCTTCACTCCCGCCGAGGCACTCAAAGAGGTGGAGCGGGCTCGTCGCGAAGGAACCTTGTAGTTGCAAAACCCCACGTTAAGGTAGCTTTTACAGCCAAAAATCCCGTTGCAACAGGGTGCCGTAACGTTAAAGTTTAACTCTATGGTTTCTCAACAATTCACCATTCCCGCAGGTCAAGGCTAAAGCCTCAAGTTTAACTTGACCCTTTAGAACCTTTAAGGTTCAAGTTGAGGTCGAAAGCAGTAGTAGAATACACCTCGACCAATAACCTACGATTGATTGCAGAGGGACTGGATGCAGCATTCGAACCATCGCACCGCAGCGCTCGTCGCGTCGAAGCCGGCTCGTATCATCACGAGCGCCGCGCTCGCCGTCGCGCTGACGGCCACGCCGATGCTCTCCCCCGTCGCGGCCTATGCCGCCTCGCAGGCAACGCAGGATCAGCTTTCCGCCGCCCAGAAAAAGATCGAGGACGCTACGAGCGCCTACAACGACGCCCGAGCCAAGCTCGAGGATCTGCAAAAGCAGATCGACTCCAATGAGGCGAACATCGATAAGATTGAGGCCGAGCTACCCGAGCAGCAGGCCAAGGCAAGCTCCGCCATGCGCGATCTGTATAAGTACCAGAAGGGCACCAGCCCCATCGTGAGCTTCCTGGTGAACACGCAGAGCTTGGGTGACTTTATCACCACCTGCAAATACACCAACCAGATTACGAGCTCGAGCGTCGACGAGATCGAAGAGCTTAACAAGATGCAGACCGAGCTCGAGCAGAACAAAACCGAGCTCGATCAGGCCAAGTCTCAGCTCGAGGGCGAGCAAAAGAACGCCGAGGACGCGCTGGCCCAGGCACAGCAGCTCCGCAGCGAGGCGCAAGCGAAGGCCGAACAGGAAAATGCCGCCGAGCTGGCAAAGCTCGAGGCCGACAAGGCCGCTGCCGCCGAGAAGATCTCGGGTACCGGTGTGAGCGGCAATAACTCCAACAGTCAGGCCACCAACTCCAACACCACCATCGACACCACGCCGAACAGCCCCAACAGCGGCAATTCCGATTACGACTCGTTCATTAACGAGTGGACGAGCCGCATCGACAACTACCTTGCCGGCTCCCCTATGGCAGGCCAGGGCTACAACTTTGCCGTTGCCGCCTGGAATACCGGCGTCGATCCCCGTTGGTCTCCCGCCATCGCCTGTATCGAGAGCAGCAAGGGCCTCTATTGCGCCGGCTCCTATAACGCCTGGGGCTGGAGCGCCCGCGGCGGTGGTTGGCGTAGCTTTGGTAGCTGGAGCGAGAGTGTCTCCGCCCACGTTGCCTACCTGGGCGCCAACTATGGCTCCACGCTTACCCCGGCAGCCGCCAAAAAATACTGCCCGCCTACGTGGCAGGACTGGTACAACAAGGTCGCCAATCAAATGAACCGTATTTAAGTGCAACTGCAAAGGGCCCCAGACGGGGCCCTTTTCGATTATCTAAGAGACGACACCGGTCGCGTTGCCGATAACAACGACGACGCACATGACGGCAAACATAAACCCGAGCGCCTTGAACCATAGTTCGACAAAAGCACTCCCCCGATACCGATCGAGTACGGGAAAACGACGTCGAAGCCTACGCCGGTCGAGCATTCCGAATGTAACGAGCAGCACCAGGCCATCGACCATAAAGAAATACTCAAGTGCCAAAAACCACGTTGGATAGTTTCGGTTTTCGCCCGTCGGCGTAAATACCGCAAAGTGGCTACCCATCAGCAGCAACAATGTTGTCGCATAGACGCATCCGTTCCATATGCGCCCCACGGACTCGGGGATACGCGAGAGCAGACGCGCACATTTGGACGTCACGGGAGAGACGATCGAACGCCGGTTTGCAGAAGACGGAAGCGTGAGGGCAACCGGCTGCTGTACCCGCTGCACCTGTGACACCGCGACCCGGGGCACACTGGCAGCAGATGAGGTCACGGGCGTCGGTGCAGGGAGA
>CABUTP010000132.1 GCA_902494545.1 uncultured Collinsella sp.
CGGTTCTCCTGCGGGAGCTGCAACGTTTGGCTAGCGAGCGCGGATGGGCGGTTGTTTCCGATTCCGCTTCGCTTGGCTTATGCGACCGCTTGGCCGAGGCGCTTCGCTTGAATAAACCCGTTGTGACGTCAATGGAGTTCGGTCCGTCGTTTGGCCGGATGTCGGTCGAGGCGGCGCGAGCAAAGGGTGAAACGTTACGAGGGCTGGTCAACGAGCGCCTCAAGAAGCTCGGTCCAGGCAAGGGCATACTGTTTGCGATTGACGAGGCGCAATCGGCGTCTATCGAGGAACTGGCGGCTCTCGCCGTTCTCTATCAGCAAGTGCTCGGAGATCAGGATGCTACGGGATTGCCCGATAGCGACCAGCGCGGTCTTGCGCTGGTGTTCGCTGGATTGCCCAGTATGGTTGATGACTTGCTCGAAGAGCCGAGCGTGACGTTTTTGCGGCGTGCCCAGCAGCGTACGCTGGGGGCGATATCTTTGCCCAAGGTGCGCGATTCGTATATCCAGACGGTCAAAGACGCTGGTCTTTACGTTGACGCGGAGACGGCGGACCTTGCGGCACGCAAGAGCATGGGGCATCCCTATATGGTTCAGCTGGTGGGATATTACATGTGGCGGGCTGCTGTCCGGCATGGCTCTCAGGTCATTGAAGTGTGCGATGTCGAGGCTGGCTACGCCGATGCCGTCTCCGAGTTCTACGAAGCGGTTGACGCGCCTCTGTATTACGGGCTGCGCAGTCCACAGCGCCTCTTTATCGAGGCCATGGCTGCTGACGAGGGCAAGCCGACGCGCATGGCGGATATCATTGAGCGCTGCGATCGCACTCAGAGCTGGGCGAGTAAATATCGTGCAAGCCTGATTCGCGAGCGTGTCATCGAGGCTGCCGGATACGGCCTCGTCCGGTTTACCGTGCCCATGCTGGGCGCGTACATTAGCGATCGCATTTTATGGCACGAGTAGGGTGATAAAGGTGACAGAACAGAAGATGAGCCCGCAGGCTATCGAAGTGCGTGGAGCGCGTGTACACAACCTCAAGGACATCGATATCGATATTCCGCTGGGAAAGCTCGTGGGTATTGCCGGCGTGTCGGGTTCGGGCAAGAGCTCGCTGGCGCTGGGGGTTCTTTATGCCGAGGGCTCGCGCCGCTATCTGGAGGCGCTCAGCACCTATACCCGCCGGCGTCTGACGCAGGCCGAACATGCCCAGGTGGATGAGGTCTTGCACGTGCCGGCGGCGCTCGCGCTGCACCAGCGTCCGAGCGTGCCGGGCGTGCGCTCGACCTTTGGTACCATGACCGAGCTCAACAACAGCCTGCGTCTGCTCTTTAGCCGTTGCGCCCATCACGTGTGCCCGCATTGCGGGGCGCGTGTGGAACCGAGCCTTAACGTAGCTGCGGGCCTGTCGCTCACGTGTCCGACATGCGGCCGCGAGTTCTACGCGCCGAGTGCCGAGGATTTGGCTTTCAATAGCGGCGGCGCATGCCCCACCTGTGGCGGCACCGGTGTCATGCGCGAGGTGGACGAGGCGAGCCTGGTGCCCGACGAGTCAAAGACCATCAACGAGGGCGCAGTCCTTCCCTGGGGCACGCTCATGTGGGATCTGATGAAGCAGGTGGCAGGCGAGATGGGCGTGCGTACCGACGTGCCGTTTAACCAGCTCACGCCTCAAGAGCGCGACATCGTGTTTCATGGTCCAGCGGTTAAGAAGCACATTCTCTACGTTCCCAAAAACGGTGAGGGCGCCACGCCGCTCGACTTCACCTATTACAACGCCGTCTATACCGTCGAGAATGCGCTCGCCAAGGTCAAGGACGATAAGGGCTTAAAACGCGTTGCGCGCTTTTTGCGCGAGGGAGCATGCCGCGATTGCGGCGGCACGCGTCTCTCCGAGGCTGCGCGCCAGCCCCAAGTGCGCGGTATCAATCTGACACAGGCGGCGGCCATGACGCTGGGCGAGGCGATTGAGTGGGTGCGCGGGGTGCCTGCATCCTTGCCGCCCGAGATGCAGCCCATGGCGACGGATATCTGCGATTCGTTTTTGGGCGCGGCTCGCCGTCTGGTCGACCTGGGTCTCGATTACCTTTCACTCGACCGCGCCGGTGCCACGCTTTCCACGGGTGAGCGCCAGCGTGTGCAGCTCGCCCGCGTGGTGCGCAACCGGTCGACGGGCGTGCTTTATGTGCTGGACGAGCCTTCGATCGGCTTGCATCCCGCCAATGTCGACGGCTTGGTGGGCGTGATGCGCGATTTGGTGGATGACGGCAACACCGTGGTTGTTGTCGACCACGATACGCGCGTACTGGCGGAAGCCGACTATCTGGTCGAGATGGGCCCCGTTGCCGGAGCAGGCGGCGGTAACGTGATCGCTGCAGGCACGGTAGACGAGGTCGAGCAAGCGCGGGACAGCCGCATCGCTTCGTTTTTGCGTGCCGAGCCCAAGCGCTTGCGTTCACAGGTGGCTGACGACGAAATGTTCGACCAGGGCCACATCCGCATGGCGACCGATACCATCCATACCGTCAAACCGCTCGAAGTCGATATCCCGCGCGGCCGCTTGGTCGCGGTGACGGGTGTTTCGGGTTCGGGTAAGACGACGTTGGTGCTCGAGACGCTCATCCCGGCGCTTAAGGCGCAGGCAGCTGGCGAGCGTCTGCCGGGGCACGTGCGTTGGGTCGATGCCGAGGGCATTGCCCGCGCCAACCTGATTGACGCTACGCCCATTGGCGCCAATGTTCGCTCGACGGTGGCAACTTATGCCGACATCCATGACGAGCTGCGCCGCGCCTTTGCCCGTACGCCCGAGGCTAAGGCAGCTGGCTACAAGGCGGGCGCCTTTAGCTACAACACCGGCGCCTTGCGCTGCCCTACGTGCGACGGCACGGGCTCGATATCGCTCGACGTGCAGTTTTTGCCCGACGTCGAGATCGTCTGCCCGGCATGTCGCGGTTCGCGTTATGCGGACGCGGCTTCGCATATCCATCGTGAGGGCAAGGACGGGAGTCTGCTTACGTTGCCGCAGCTCATGGACATGAGTGTGGACGAGGCCCTCGAAGCCACGGTGGGACTCAAGAAGGTTCAGACGCGCTTGCAGACCTTGCACGACCTGGGCTTGGGCTATCTCACGCTCGGCGAGCCCACACCGGCGCTCTCGGGCGGCGAGGCTCAGCGCCTTAAGCTCGCGAGCGAGATGGGCCGCGTGCAGGACGATGCCGTATTCGTATTCGACGAGCCCACGATCGGCCTACATCCGCTCGATGTTCAGGTGTTGCTGAGTGTGTTCGACGGCCTTGTTGCCAAAGGCGCCACGGTTATCGTGATCGAGCACGATCTCGACCTTATCCGTAACGCCGATTACGTGATCGACATGGGCCCGGGCGGTGGCGACGCCGGCGGGCAAATCGTCTGCGCCGGCACGCCGGGCGACATCGCAGCCTGCTCCAAGAGCATTACCGGCCGCTATCTATAGCCAATGTGACAAAGGGACAGCCCCTTTGCCTCATTGATGTCTATTTCACGCATTGAGCCGCGAGATAGTCGCGGAAGAATGGCAATTCAAATGCGACGAGCCCTCGTCCTCGTTCCCCGATGATGCCGGCATCTATCATGCGGCGTCGGTAGCGGGAGACCTGCTGCGGCGAACGCTTAAGGCGCTCGACAAGGTCAGCGGTGGTGGACTCTTCCTCGTCATCGAGCATGGCGATGAGGAATCGCTTGTCCTCTGCAGTGAGTTCCCGATAGGTTGCCGCGAGGATTCGGTCGTCCATCTCGTCGCGCGCGATTTTGATTCCCAGGTCAAAGTCGCGTGACGAGATTTCCTTCGAATCGCTTGTGAGATCCCAGGCACGGTAGCCTACGAGTTGCAATAGGAAGGGAAAACCAGAGATCGAGCGAACGGCTCTATCGATTCCCTCGGCATCTGCCAGGCGATCGTTTTCCTGGATCGTGCGAATCAAGGCCTCGCGTACGTCATAGTCGGCAATGCGACCCAGATGATATTGTTGGGCGCGGCGAAGGAACGAGACCGTCTTGTGGTTCAGCAACGTCGAGACGTTGTTGGGAAGTCCCGCCATGAGCAGTGCGACGCGTTTTCCATCGGTCACAAAGTGCTGATACGTCGCTGCGAGCTGAATCATCTCGTCGAGTGTCGGGTCCACCTCGTCAACCGTGACGAGCAGACCGGTGCCCGCCTCGTTGAGCTGGTCGATGATGTCGCTCATGCGATAGCGCCAGGTTGAGGCATCGTGAACGCGATTGACCTCAATGCTGCCGAGCGGTGCAATTCCAAGCCCAGTGACTTCGAAGTTGTTAGACGGGTCGATGAAATGGCCGGCAGCACGTTTCGCCCCGAACTCGATTTCCTCAAGCATTCCCGAGAGCGCGGTCGTCTTTACGGCTATCCAGCCGTGGGATTCCGCCCTTGTCGCGAGCGACGACATGAGAGCGGTTTTACCGGTTCCACGCGCGCCTGAGAAAATCGAGGTCAATTCTGGGCGCCTGCGCTGGCTCAAGAAGGCACGGTCCAAATCCCGAATAATCTGTTGTCTGCCAGCGAGATGGGCAGGAACCTCGCCAAAACTGGGGGTAAACGGGTTCTCGAGATATTCCACAA
>CABUTP010000133.1 GCA_902494545.1 uncultured Collinsella sp.
GGTGAAGTCATATGGCAAAAGTCCGTGTGTCCACCCTGGCCAAAGAGTTCGGCATGACCTCCAAGGAACTGATGGGTCATCTCGCCGAAATGAAGATTCCCGCTAAGTCCGCTTCCTCCACCTTGGAGGACGCTTATGTCGCTATGGTCCGCAAGCAGCTCGCCTCGGTGATCGAGGCCCGCGCTCAGGAAGTCGAGGCCGCCAAGCAGGCCGAGGAGCAGGCCGCTGCCGCCGAGGAGGCAGCACGCGCTGCCGAGGCCGAGCGCGAGCGCATCGCCGCCGAGAAGGCACGCGAGGAGGAGCGCCGCCAGTTTGCCGCAGCCCAGGCTGCCGAGGAGGCTGCCCGCGCCGAGGCCGAGGCCAAGAAGAAGGCCGAGCAGGAGCGCCTTGCCCGCGAGAAGGAGGAGGCTGCCCGCGAGGCCCAGCGCCGCGCCGTTCCCGCTTCCGACTCCGGTTCGCGCTTCCGCTCGCTGCTCGACCAGATCGCCGCACAGGAGACCGTGCTCAAGGAGAAGAAGGACGCCGAGGACAAGGCCAAGGCCGAGCGCGCCGCAGAGCGCGGTAACCGTCGTGGCGGCAACAACGACCGCCGCGGTGGCCGTCGTAACGATCGCAACGCTTCCGACAACAACTCCGAGCGCAACGCCTCCGAGAGCCGTCCGCACAGCCATCGCACCAACGCCAGCAACAACGTCGCTGCCGGCATGGACTTCCCCAACCCCGACAAGCAGGGCAAGGGCAAGAAGCGCAAAGGCGGTCACAACAACGAAGAGGACCACTACAGCCGCATGGCTCGCGAGGCCGAGGAGTACAGCCGCGAGAAGGTGCTCGAGGAGGCTCGTGCCGCCGTCGAGGAGGCCTCTCGCGAGTCCACCGGTCGTCGCAAAAAGCGCAAGGAGAAGCGCGAGCGCGAGGCCGCAAAGGCTCAGGAGGAGCGCAAGATTGAGGAGGCGCTGGCCCAGGGCGTGAACCCCGAGGACCTCGACGCCATCAAGGTCTCCCAGGGCGTTACCGTCCAGGAGCTCGCCGAGGCGCTCGACGTTCCTGCCAACGACATCATCAAGCGCCTGTTCCTGCTGGGCACGCCGCTTACCATGACGCAGTCCATGTCCGACGACCTCGTCGAGCTCGTTGCCGACGACCTGGGCCGCCAGATCAAGATCACTACCCCCGAGGAGGAGAACACCTTCTCGTTCTACGACGATCCCGCCGACCTTAAGCCGCGCGCTCCGGTCGTCACCGTCATGGGTCACGTCGACCACGGCAAGACGAGCCTGCTCGACGCCATCCGTCACACCGGCGTCGCTGCCGGCGAGGCGGGCGGCATTACGCAGGCCATCGGCGCTTCGCAGGGCATGATCAACGACCGCAAGATCACCTTTATCGATACCCCGGGTCACGCCACCTTTACGGCTATGCGTGCCCGTGGCGCCAAGGTGACCGACATCGTCATCCTGATCGTGGCTGCCGACGACGGCGTCATGCCCCAGACCATCGAGTCGATCAATCACGCCAAGGCCGCCGGCGTACCCATCGTCGTCGCCGTCAACAAGATTGATAAGCCGGGCGCCAACCCCGATCGCGTGCGCCAGGAGCTCACCGAGTACGGCATCATCCCCGAGGAGTGGGGCGGACAGAACATGTTCGTCAACATCTCGGCCAAGCAGAAGATCGGTATCGACGACCTGCTCGAGACCGTCCTGCTCCAGGCCGACGTGCTCGAGCTCAAGGCCAACCCGGACACCTTTGCCTCCGGCAACGTCCTCGAGGCCAAGCTCGACAAGGGCCGCGGCTCGGTTGCCACCGTGCTCGTGACCCGCGGTACCCTGCGCGTGGGCGACACGCTGGTCGCCGGCCTCACCTATGGCCGCGTCCGTGCCATGCTCGACCCCAAGGGCAACGCCGTCACCGAGGCCGGTCCCTCCGACGCCGTCGAGATCTTGGGCCTGCAGTCCGTCCCCAACGCCGGCGATGAGTTCCGCGTGTTCGAGGACGAGCGCGAGGCGCGTGCGCTGGCCGACGAGCGTTCGCTCAAGGCCCGTATCGAGGAGCAGAGCCGCGTGAAGCACGTGACGCTCGAGAACCTCTTCGAGACCATCGCCGACGCCGAGGTCAAGGAGCTCAACCTGATCATCAAGGCCGACGTCCAGGGCTCCATCGAGGCCCTTCAGGACTCTCTCGACAAGATGGATCAGTCCGAGGTGCGTATCAACACGATCCACTCCGCCGTTGGTGCCATCAACGAGACCGACGTCGTCCTGGCCGACGCCTCCAACGCCATCATCATCGGCTTTGGCGTCCGTCCCGACGGCAAGGCCCGCTCCGCCGCCGAGCGCGAGGGCGTCGAGATCCGTTGCTACGACGTCATCTACAAGTGCCTCGAGGACCTCGACGCTGCTCGCATCGGTATGCTCAAGCCCACCGAGGTCGAGGTCTCCACGGGTACTGCGACCGTCCTGGATACCTTCAAGGTGCCCAAGGTTGGTATCGCCGCCGGTGTCCGCGTCGAAGAGGGCGAGATCGCCGCGACCGATTCTGTGCGCCTGGTGCGCGACGGCATCGTGGTCTTCAACGGTAAAATCGCCTCGATGCGCCACTACAAGGACGAGGCCAAGAGCCTCAAGAGCGGCTCCGAGGGCGGTATTGGCCTGGAGAACTTCCAGGACATCAAGCCTGGCGACACCATTGAGGGCTACCGCATCGACCAGGTTGCCCGTACCGAGTAGGGGGTAGCGCTATGAAGCAAACGCAGGCAACCCGCCGTCTGGGCGAGCAGCTTCGCGAGAAGCTCGGTTATATCCTGCTCTTTGAGGTTTCCGATCCGCGTCTCGACCTGGTCACCCTGACCGCGGTCGAGGTCGCGGTGGACCGTTCGTTCGCGCGCGTGTACGTGTCGTGCGACGCGAGCCGCTACGAGGAGGTCATGGAGGCGCTCGCCAGCGCCAAGGGCCGCATTCGTAGCCTGTTGGCCCGCTCGCTCGATTGGCGCGTCACGCCCGAGCTCGATTTTCGCATCGATCGCTCGACCGATGAGGCCGAGCGCATCACGCGCGCGCTGGAAAACGTTCCCGCCACGCTTGCGATCGAAAAGGACGAGGACGGCTATCCAATAGCGGATGCCGCCCAGGAGGCAGCTTTTGATGAGTAATTCCGCCGACCTCGCATCGAGCGAGTCTGCAGATATTCAGCGACGCATCCTCGAGCTCATCGAGGGTGCGTCCTCCATTGCGATTTCGGGACATACGTCTCCCGATGGTGACGCCCTGGGCTCCGTGCTGGGTCTGGGCTTATCGCTTATGAAGTTTTTCCCCAACAAGGACATTGCCCTGCTGCTGGCAGACGATGACCCGGTTCCGCGCATCTACCGCTTTATGGAGGGCGCTGACCGTCTGGTGCCGGCATCTGCGTATACCGGCAATCCGGACCTGTTCATCTCTGTGGACGTGCCGGTCGTCGAGCGTCTGAACAACTCAGCCGAGGTACTCCGCCGCTCGTCGCATGTGGTGTGCTTCGATCATCATCCGGCGCGTGAGGAATTTGCCGAGCTGAGCCTGAGGTGCGTCGGCGCCGCAGCCTGCGCCATGATCATCGACCGCTTTTTGGACAATTGCGGCATTGTGGCTCGCGATGGTGTCGCGACCTGCCTGCTGTGCGGCCTGGTGACCGATACCGGTCGTTTTCAGTACCAAAACGCCGATGCCGCTGCGTTCCATGCTGCCTCGCGCCTGGTCGCGCACGGTGCCGATCCCGCGCGCGTTGCGCTCGAGGTCTACCAGAGCATGCGCGTAGAGTTCTTGCATCTCAAGTCCATCGTTATGGGCCGCATCAAGACCGTGGCGCACGGTCGCGTGGCATATAGTTATGCGTACCAGAGCGACCTCGAGGCCTGCGGCGTCACTTCGGACGAGTGCGACGGCCTGGTCGATGTGGTGCGCTCAGTGATGGGTGTGGAGGTCTGCCTGTTCCTGAAGGGCATTGAGGGCGATACCAAGGTACGCGGCAACCTGCGCTCCAAAGGTGACCTCGATGTGTCCGAGATCGCTGCCAACTTTGGCGGTGGCGGGCATCATGCCGCCGCCGGCTTTTCCAACAACGGAACGATTCGCGAGACGCTCGCCGTGGCACTTCCCATGCTGGCCGAGCTGGTAGGGGAGGATCCCGCTTCGGTGACCGTCGAGCTCTAACATTTTGGATGGTACATGGCTCGTCGTACGCCTTCTCAATTGAATATGCTGCTCGCCGTCGATAAGCCGGTGGGCTGTACGTCCCACGACGTGGTATCACAGTGCCGACGTGCCCTCCATGAGCGTCGCGTCGGCCATGCCGGTACGCTCGACCCCATGGCCTCGGGTGTCATGGTAGTGGGCGTCGGCCAGGCGACCCGTCTGCTGGGCATGCTAACCCTCGATACCAAAAGTTATGTCGCCGACATTTCGTTTGGCGTCGAGACCAATACCGATGACGCGGAGGGCGAAGCCGTCCGCACGGTGCCCGTTGCCCCCGAGCTGCGCGATTTCGCTTACGCCCGTGAGCAGCTGGCCGCTATGCTTGGCCCGCAGTTGCAGGTGCCGCCAGCGA
>CABUTP010000134.1 GCA_902494545.1 uncultured Collinsella sp.
AGGTCCACGACGAGCCGAGCCGCGCCTGGTCCGACGGCGCCCAGGCCCTCACCCCCGATCAATTCGACGCCACCATGCGCCGCATCCGAGCCATCCGCGAGGTTGTCTGCCAAGAGACCATGGAGTAACCCATGGGTACGGTGAGAAACGCGCGCGTTAACCAGGGCGGCCCCAAGTGCGCCGGTATCGTCGGCCTGGGCCTCATCGGCGGTAGCTTTGCCCGCGGCTATGCGCAGGCGGGCATCCGCGTGCTGGCGTGGGACCCCGATGACGACGTCATGACGGCCGCCAGCATGGGCACCGTTGCCGGCGAGCTCAACGACGAGACGCTCGGCGAATGCGACATCATCGTCCTGGCCTGCTACCCCGAGGCCTGCATCGAGTGGCTCGAGGCGCATGCACAGGCACTCGCCGACGCCACCGACACCGACGCCATCATGGGTCCTGTGGTGATCGACACCGTGGGCGTCAAGGGCATTGTGTGTGAGCGGGCCTTTGAGCTTGCCCGCGAGCACGGCTTTTACTTTGTGGGCGCGCACCCCATGGCGGGCACGCAGTACTCGGGCTATGCGCACTCCCGCGCCGACCTGTTCCAGGGCGCGCCGCTCGTGCTCGTGCCGCCCGCAGTGGACGATGCGCTCAAGCTGGAGCTTTTGGGCCAGGTGCGCGAGATGGTGCGCCCCTTGGGCTTTGGCAAGTTCAGCGTGACCAGCGCCGCCGAGCACGACCGCGTCATCGCCTTCACGAGCCAGCTTGCGCACGTGGTATCCAACGCCTACGTAAAGAGTCCGACCGCCCAGGTCCACCACGGCTTTTCGGCCGGTAGCTACCGCGATCTCACCCGCGTGGCGCACCTCAACCCGCAAATGTGGTCCGAGCTCATGATCGACGACGCCAACGCGCTCGCCTTCGAGATCGACCATCTGATCGATTCGCTCGGCGCCTACAGCCGTGCGCTCAAGAACCGCGACCAGCGTTATCTTGAGAATCTCCTTGCCGAGGGCGATCGCATCAAGCGCGCACTCGACGATGAGAGCGCCCACTAGACCACCCATCACGCCAGGTCGAAAGGACCATAGCTTATGGCGATTACCATCGATATCGACACCGCACGCCCCTACCAGGTGCACGTGGGCACCTTTTTGCTGGAGCAGACAGGGCCGCTCGTTCGCGCCACCGCTGGAGGCACCCGCGCCGTCATCGTGACGGACACCAACGTGGGTCCGCTCTACCAGATGCCCGTCAAGCAGAGCCTGGAGGCGTCAGGCTATGAGGTAAGCATTTGCACCTTCGAGGCCGGCGAGGCACACAAGCGCGCCGAGACCTACGTTGCCATTCTCGAGTTTGTAGCCGAGCACGAGCTTTCGCGTTCCGACGTGATCGTGGCGCTCGGCGGCGGCGTTGTGGGCGACGTGGCCGGCTTTGTGGCCGCCACCTACATGCGCGGCTGCAAGTTTGTGCAGATCCCCACGAGCCTGCTCGCCATGGTGGACTCGTCGGTGGGCGGCAAGACGGCCATCGACCTGGCTGCCGGCAAGAACCTGGCCGGTGCCTTTTGGCAACCGAGCGTGGTTATCGCCGACGTGGGATGCCTTGCCACCCTCACGCCCGAGCAGTTCGCCGACGGCTGCGGCGAGGTCGTCAAGCACGCTGTCATTGCCGATCCGGAGCTTTTCGCCGAACTGGAGAAAACCCCGCTCACGCTTGAGCTGCTTAACCAGGACGTGGCCCGTGTGGCGCTCATCATCGCCCGCAACATCGACATTAAGCGCGCCGTGGTCGTTGCCGACGAGCGCGAGACCAACCAGCGCAAGCTCCTCAACTTTGGGCACAGCGCCGGACATGCCGTCGAGGCCTGCGAGCACTTTGAGCTGGGACACGGCAACTGCGTGTCGATCGGCATGGGCATTATCACGCGCGCCGCGGCCCTGCACGGCATTTGCGACGCCGAAATCCCCGGCCGCATCGAGGAGCTCTGCGCCCGACACGGCCTCAAGACCCGCTGCGGGCTTTCGGCCGACGCCATCTTTGCCGAGGCGCTGCACGACAAAAAACGCGCCGGTGACACTATCGACTTGGTGATTCCGCACAGTATTGGCCGCTGCAGCATCGACCGCACGCCGCTTTCCACCTTCCATGATTTAATTGCCGAGGGCCTCGGCCAGAAGGGAGACGCATCAGCATGCTAGCCCGCATCACCCCCTCCCCGCTCAAGGGCACCGTTCCCGCTATCGCATCCAAGTCGATGGCGCACCGCCTCATCATCTGCGCCGCGCTCGCCAACGGCGAGACGCACGTGACTTGCAACACCACCTGCGCCGACATCGAGGCCACGGTCCGCTGCCTTACGGCACTCGGCGCCCGCATTGAAACCGTCGAGGACGGATTCCAGGTCCATCCAACCATGAAAAGCGTTGAATTTGGCCTGCTCAAGGCCCTTGCCGGCGGCACGCTCGACTGCGGCGAGAGCGGCTCCACGCTACGCTTTATGCTGCCCGTCACCTGCGCGCTGGGAGCAGAGGCCACATTTGTGGGCCAGGGCCGTCTGGGTGCCCGCCCGCTCTCCCCGCTCTCGGACGAGATCATTGCCGCCGGTTGCGACCTGCAGGGCCTGGGCGGTTTTCCGCTCAAGACGAGCGGCCGCATGCGCCCGGGCACCTTTGTGCTTCCGGGCAACGTGAGCTCGCAGTATATCTCCGGCCTGCTGCTGGCGGCCCCGCTGCTGGCCCAGCCCTCCTGTGTGCAGGTGACTGGCCTTATCGAGAGCCGCCCCTACATCAACCTGACGATCCAGGCCATGAAGGCCTTCGGCGTCGAGGTCAACGTCGAGCGCATCCCCGCCAAGAATGGCAAGCCCGAGGTCACAAACTTCCGCGTGAGCAGTGGCTCGTATCGCACGCCCGGCAGCGTGGCCGTCGAGGGCGACTGGTCCAACGCCGCCACCGTGCAGTCCGACAAGCTCGCCGGCTTTGAGATGAGCGCCCACGACATTCCCGACCTGGTACCCGTTATCTCGGCCGTGGCCTCGCTGGCTCAGGGCCGCACGTTCATCCGTGACTGTGCGCGCCTGCGCATCAAGGAATCTGACCGTCTGGTCACCACCACCCGCGAGCTCACCGCGCTGGGCGCACAGGTGCGCATTGCCGGCGATGACCTCATCATCAAGGGTGTCGATGCCTTTATCGGCGGTGAGGTCGATTCGCACAACGACCACCGCATCGCCATGATGGCCGCCATCGCCGCGAGCCGTGCTACCGGCGATGTCGTGATCCACGGCGCCGAGGCCGTCAACAAGTCCTATCCCGATTTCTTTGACCACTACCGCCTGCTGGGCGGCAAGGTCACGCTCGAGGAGGAATAGCATGTCCTCGACCTTTGGCAACGTTTTACATCTGAGCATTTTCGGCCAGTCGCACTCACCTGCTATCGGCTGCTCGCTCGACGGTATTCCCGCTGGTATTGCCGTTGACCAGGATCAGCTGCAGGCCTTTATCGCCCGTCGCGCCCCCGGTCGCGACGAGACCGCGACCAAGCGCCGCGAGGCCGACGCCGCGCATATCATTGCCGGCGTGGTCGACGGACATACCACTGGTGCACCCATCGCAGCGATTATCGAGAACACCAACACGCGCTCCAAAGACTATTCCGAGCTGCGCCGCAAGCCCCGCCCCGGGCATGCAGACTTTCCGGCGCGCGTGAAGTACCACAACATGCACGACGTCGCCGGCGGCGGGCACTTCTCCGGCCGCCTGACGGCCCCCTTGTGCATCGCCGGCGGCATCGCGCTGCAGGCGCTCGAGGCCCGCGGTATCAAGGTCATGGCGCATGTGGCGCAGATCGGTGGCATCTCCGACCTGCCCATGGACGACATGGTCTATCGCGAGGCCGACCGCAAGGCGATCCTTACGAACGACCTGCCCTGCATTGACGCCGCCGCTGTCGGTCGCATGCGCGAGGAAATCCTGGCCGCGCGCGACGAGCTCGACAGCATCGGCGGCATCGTGGAGTGCGGCATCTACGGGCTTCCCGCGGGCATCGGCGACCCCATGTTCGACGGCATCGAGAACCGCATCGCGCAAATCGCGTTTGGGATTCCCGCCGTGAAGGGCGTGGAGTTTGGCATGGGCTTTGCCGTCGCCGCCATGCGCGGCAGCGAGAACAACGATCCGTATCGTATTGATGCCGAGACCGGCGAGATTGCGGTCGAGTCCAACAACGCCGGCGGCATCCTGGGCGGTATTTCAACCGGTGCACCCATCATGTGGCGCATGGCCGTAAAGCCCACGCCCTCCATTGGCCGCGAGCAGCAGACCGTGGATATGGACGCTATGGAAAATGCCGAGCTCTCGGTCCACGGCCGCCACGATCCCTGCATCGTCCCGCGCGCCGTCCCCGTAGCCGAAGCAGCCGCCGCCCTCGCCATCTGGGACGCCCTCCTCGAGGACGCAGGCCAGCTCTAAAAATCTCCGGGGGCCAACTCCGGCCCCCCACGCCCACCCAGTGATTTTTCTGGGACGGGGATTAAAAAATC
>CABUTP010000135.1 GCA_902494545.1 uncultured Collinsella sp.
CGTCAGGCGCGTGACCATCACCATGAGCGGACGGTCGTCGCGAACCTCGAGCCCCAGCTCTTCCTGCAGCTTGGCCTTGCACACGGCCTTGCCCCCACGGTCCTCAACCGTGTAGTTTGCGGCAATGCGCTTGTCGGTCGCCGGGTCAAAGCCTGCCACGTCAATGCCGTTCAAAATGCCCTGCAGCGCATAGGAGCGCTCGCGCAGCACGCCGTCCAGGCCCTCGCCAAACTCGGGCGTCTGGATCTCGTTGGCATAGGTGGGGCTTACCGTGGTGATGGCATCGGCATAGCGCAGCGCGCCCAGCATGTAGTTGATGCTGCAGGCGTCGCAGCGCAGCTGCGAGGCGGCCGCCGGAATATGCGCCACACCCAGGATGTCCTCCATCACGGTGTCGCTAAACTGGCCCTGGAACGCCACGTTGTGGATCGAGAACACGGTCTTGACGCGGTCGTATAGCGGCAGTCCCTGGTAGAACTCGCGCAAGAACACGGGCGCCAGTGCCGTCTGCCAGTCGTTGCAGTGCAGGATGTCACACTCAAAGCCGGCCGGCAGGTGCTGCAGGCTCTCGGTGATGGCCTTGGAGAAGAACGCAAAACGCTCGCCGTCATCAAAGAAGCCGTACGGATAGTCGCGCGCAAAGTAGCGCTCGTTGTCGATGAACATATAGGTAACGCCGTCGTGCTCGAGCTTCTCGAGCCCGCAGTACTCGTTGCGCCAGCCCAGGCTCACGTAAAAGTCGGAGAAGTGCTCCATCTGCGCCTTGTACTCGTCCTTGATGGTGGCGTATTTGGGCACCATCACGATGACTTCGGCGCCGGCGCGCACGAGCGCCGCAGGCAGCGAACCCGCCACGTCGCCCAGGCCACCGGTCTTTACAAACGGTGCGCACTCGGCCGAGGCAAACACGATCTGCATCTTTTTGCTGGAATCTGCCATATTGTCTCCCATGTTGTTATTCGAGAATAGCCGCCAGGCGCGAACCGGGCGGCTATTCTACATGTTACGAGCGATGTTGCGGTGCCAACGTTAACGTACGATGGTAGTATCAGAAGTTAACGGAGCCTTGCCCAGCACCAGGATGTTCTCGGGCGTGCCGCGAAGCTCGGTGTTGGTGGGAACCACGTTGTTCTTGTCCAGGATGGCATTCTCAACGCGAGCGCCGCTCTTGATGATGCAGCTCTGGTTGATGATCGAGTTGGTCACCGAGGCGCCCTCCTCGACCACGACGCCGCGCGACAGGATCGAGTTGCGCACGGTGCCCTTGATGATGCAGCCTGCCGAGATGATCGAGTTGCACGCGTGGCTGCCGGTCGCATAGCGCGAAGGCGGCACGTCGTGGGCCTTGGTCAGGATCGGGCGCTCGGGGTCAAAGAGCTGGTCGGCCACGGTCTGGTCGAGCAGGTCCATGCTGCGGCGATACAGCGACTTCTCGCTAAACACGCCCACGACCTCGCCCTTGTACTCGTAGCTGCACACGTCGATGTTGCCAAAGTCGCCCTGGAGTGCCTCGAGCAGGTCCAGATAGTCGGCGGCCTGGTAGTGGTCGATGATCTCGAGCAGCGTCTCGCGGTTGACGATGCAGCAGTCCATAGAGGCGTTGTCGCCGTACGCGACGCCAGCGCTCACGCCCGTCAGGCGACCGTTCTCGTTAATCTCGAGTTTGGTCTCGTCATCTACGTTGCGCGTGGCCTTGCAGTACACCACGGTCATCTGGGCGCCGGAGTTCTCGTGCGCGTCGATGATGGTGTTGAGGTCCATGTTAAAGATGATGTTGGTGCCCATCATCACAACATAGGGCTTGTCCGAGCGCTGGAACAGCGTCTTGTTGGAGATGATGTCGCGCAGCAGGAAGCGCATGCCGCCCTTGGTGGTGCCATACGCGTTGCCGGGCACCATGAACAGGCCGCCCTTCTTGCGGTCTAGGCCCCAGTCCTTGCCCGAGCCCACATGGTCGATCAGCGAGCGGTAGTTGCCCGGCATGACGACGCCGACGGTCTTAATGCCGGCATTCATCATGTTGGACAGCGGAAAGTCGATCAGGCGGTAGCGGCCCAAAAACGGGACGGACGCGATAGGGCGGTCCTTGAGCAGCACGCTGCCGTAGGTCGAAGAGTAGTTAGCGGTGATATAACCGATGGCCTTGCGATTGATCATCGGATCATTCCCCCTTCCCGATAACGACGTCATTTCCAACGACGGCCGTATCCTTGGTGGTATCGACAGAGCCGAGCTTCACGCCCTCTTCGACCGTGGAGTTCTCGCCCAAAATAGCGCGGCAGATGTGCGCGCCGCTCTTAACGTGCGCACCCGGCAGCAGCACGGAGTCCTCGACCACGGCGCGCTCCTCGATGATGACATCGGTCGAAAGAATCGAGTGGCGAGCGGTGCCGTAGATCTTGCAGCCGTTGGAGACCAGGCAGTCGTCCAGGCGGCCGTCCGGGCCAATGTAGTGCGGCGGACGCGTGGTGATGTTGGACATGATGGGGAAGTGCTTGTCGAACAGATCGAACTCGGGGTTGTTGCCCAGCAGGTCCATCGAGGTCTCGTGGAAGCTGGCGATGGTGCCGACGTCCTTCCAAAAGCCGTGGAACTCGTAGCTGTACAGGCGCTTGTTCTCGCCGAGCAGCTTGGGGATGATGTCCTTACCAAAGTCGTGGCTCGAGCGCTGGTCCAGAGCGTCCTCTTCGAGCGCCTCGATCAGCACGTCTGCCGAGAAGATGTAGATGCCCATGGAGGCGAGGTTCGAATCGGGCTTATCGGGCTTCTCGGTAAACTTGGTGATGCGGCCGTCCTCGGGGTCGGTGGTCAGGATGCCAAAGCGGCTGGCCTCCTCCCACGGCACGGGCATAACGCTCACCGTGAGGTCGGCGTTGTTCTCAATGTGCGTCTTGAGCATCTTGCGGTAGTCCATGCGATACAGATGGTCGCCCGAAAGAATCAGGACGTACTTGGGGTCGTTGGCCTTGATGTAGTCGAGGTTCTGCGTAATGGCGTCGGCCGTGCCCGCATACCAGGCGCCACCGGTCTGCGTCTCGTACGGCGGCAGGATCGAAACGCCGCCGTCGCGGCTGTCCAGATCCCAAGCCTCGCCGGAGCCCACGTAGGCATGCAGCAGGTAGGGGCGATACTGCGTCAGAACGCCCACCGTGTCGATGCCCGAGTTGGAGCAGTTGGACAGCGAAAAGTCGATAATGCGAAACTTGCCACCAAAGCTAACCGCCGGCTTTGCGATCTTTTGGGTGAGCGCCCCCAATCGGCTGCCCTGTCCTCCTGCGAGGAGCATCGCGATGCATTCTTTCTTACTCATCGATTTCTCCTTCTGTCATCGATGTTCTTAAACCCATTAGCGACGGGCGCGGCGCTCGGTCGCGCCCGTCGAGTAATGCCGTGCTGGCATAAGGGAGCTCGCGCGCCTTTACGCGTGCCAGATCTCGTCGCGGTACTCGCGAATGGTGCGGTCGCTCGAGAACCAGCCGGAGGAGGCGGTGTTGAGCAGCGCCTTGCGGTTCCAGGTCTCCTGGTCGCCGTAGCTGTTCGTGAGCTTCTCCCAGGCGTCGACGTAGCTGCGGAAATCGGCCATGACCAAGTCGGGGTCGTTGTTGTTCATGAGCTCGTTGTAGATGCTCTCGAAGTTGCCCGAAAGACCCGCAAAGGTGTTGTCCTTGAGCTCGTCCATCACGCGGCCCAGACGCTCGCGGTCGTTGTTGAGCGTATCCCACGCAAAGTAGCTGTTGGATGCCCAGAGCTGCTCGACCTCGGGGGCGGTCAGGCCAAAGATGGCCTCGTTCTCGCGGCCGGCTAGGTCGGCGATCTCGATGTTGGCGCCGTCGAGGGTGCCCAGCGTAATGGCGCCGTTCATCATGAGCTTCATGTTGGACGTGCCCGAGGCCTCCTTGCCGGCCGTGGAGATCTGTTCCGAAATCTCGGCGGCGGGGTAGATGAGCTGGGCGTTGCTCACGCGGAAGTTGGGGATAAAGCAGACCTTCATGACCTCGTTGACGCGCGGGTCGTTGTTGATGACGTCGGCCACGGAGTTAATGAGGCGGATGGTCTCTTTGGCGAAGGTGTAGCTCGAGGCAGCCTTGCCGCTAAAGATGAAGGTCGTCGGCGTCACGTGGAAGTTGGGGTCGGCGATGCGACGGTTGTAGATGTCCATCACCTTCATGATGTTCATGAGCTGGCGCTTGTAGGCGTGGAAGCGCTTTACCTGAACATCGAAGACGGTGTTGGGGTCAATGACCAGACCGGTCTCGGCCTTAACGTAGGCGGCCAGGCGCTCCTTGTTGGCGCGCTTGGAGGCACCCACGGCCTTCAGGAACTCGGTGTCGTCCTTAAACTCCTTGAGCTTCTCCAGCTCTAAGGCGTCCTTGAGCCAGTCATCGCCAATGGCATCGGTGACGAGCTTGGCGTAGGTGGGGTTGGCCTCGGCAAAGAAGCGACGGTGCGAGATGCCGTTGGTCTTGTTGTTGAACTTCTCGGGCGTCAGGTCATAGAAGTCCTTGAGCACGATGTTCTTGATGATGTCGGA
>CABUTP010000136.1 GCA_902494545.1 uncultured Collinsella sp.
CAGTTTATGGTCTGCAACCTGTGGTTGGCAGGTGTGCCTGCGGCGTCGATTATCGCAAGCGTCGCCGCAATCTCCTCGCGTTTTGCGCTTTACTCGGCATCGATTGCACCGCATCTGAGGGGTGCCTCGAAGCGTCAGACGCTGGCTGTTGCCGCGACACTTACCGAGGAGGCCTATGGCATCTCGCTTGCCAGGCTTGTTGAAGGGGAGGATTGGGGCCCGCGCGAGTCCTTTGTGCTCAACGCGATCCTCATCGCGACATGGGGCGTTTCGTGTACGACGGGCGCCATTGTCGGCGCCGTTGTCGATGTCCCCACCGCTATTGCGGGTTTTGTCTGCACCTCGCTCTTTATCTGCCTACTCTTTTCGCAGCGACTGTCGCGCGGCAATGTCGTAGCTGCCGTTATGGCTGCGGTGTCTGTCGCCATATGCAAGTTCTTGGGGTGGACGAATATCGCCGTGCCGGCAAGCGTGCTCGTCGGTGTTGCCGCGGCGCTTGCGTGCGATGCTCTCGCCGAAGGAAGGGGTGCTCGCGATGCCCGTTAATGAGTTTTTGGTCCTGTGGCTGTCGTCATGGGCGGCTATCGCGTTTTTCCGCATTGCCCCGGCGTTTGCCTTGCGCGGGAGAACGCTGTCGCCTCGCGTTACCGAGGCCTTGGGTTATATTCCGCCTGCCGCCTTCGCGGCGCTGGTCGCCAACGATTTGATAAGCCCTGGCGCTTTCGGCGCCGGCTTGTGGCAGGGCTTGATTCCCTGGATTGCGGCTGCCGGTGTCGTGGCGGTGGCAATCAAGACAAAGTCGATGTTGTGGTGCTGCGTCTCGGGCATCGTGTTCTATATCGTTTTGAGCTTCATATAAGAGCGGGGCACGTTTAGCGTCCCGGCACAACGAATCGAATTTCTCACCGAGCCGGTCTGCTTCTTCTGGTACCATGGTCAAACTTTACTGTAGCAAAGCGTGACGTGGGCTTTTGTTCTGCGTCAGCGGAAGTGGGGGTTTCATGGCACAGGAAGCGACCGCCAACGAGCAAAAGAAATTCAAGGTACCGCGTATCCCGGGTGACATCATGATCTACCCGATGATCGTCGGTCTTTTGCTCAATACCTTCTGCCCGCAGGTCTTTGAGATCGGCGGCTTCTTTACCGCCGCCTGCCGCGGCGGCTCCAATACCATCGTCGCTGCGATCCTGCTCTTCGTGGGTGCCGGCATCAGCTTTAAGTCCACGCCGGGCGCTATCAAGACCGGTATCGTCGTACTGATCCCCAAGCTTGTTGTTGCGGCCGCCCTTGGCTTGGATGTGGCTTATTTCTTTAACGACAACTTCCTTGGCCTGAGCTCCGTGTCTATCATCGGCGGCATCACGTTTTGCAACATGGCACTCTATACGGGCATCATGGGTGAGTTCGGCGATGAGTCCGAGCAGGGCGCCGTCGGTATCCTGTTCTTTACGGCCGGCCCCGCCGTCACGATGATCATCCTCGGTGTCTCGGGTCTCGCCAACATCCCCGTCGGCACCATCATCGGATCCATCCTGCCGCTTGTTATCGGCATGGTCCTGGGCAACTTGTTCCCGTTTATCAAGAACCTGCTGGTCCCCGGCGCCAATCCCGCGATCGCCGTTATCGGCTTTCAGCTCGGTGCGTCCATGAGCCTTTCGAGCTTTATCACCGGCGGTATTTCGGGCATCCTGCTGGGTCTCATCACGCTCTTTATCGTCGGTCCCATCACCTTTGCGTTCGAGCGCCTGTGCGGTGGTAACGGCAAGGCGGCCGTTGCCTGCTCCACTATCGCCGGCACGGCTATGACCACGCCGGTCGCCCTCGCCGAGGTCGCCCCGCGCTATGCCGAGCTTGCGCCCACCGCGTATGCGCAGATCGCCACCGCCGTCATCATCACGGCAATCATGGCCCCGATTCTGACCGGCTGGGTCGATAAGAAGTTCTGCCACGGCAAAGAGGATCTGTCGCCTGCCGGTGTCGAGGCCATCGAGGAGGCCGTCGCGACCGACATCGACGGCGAGTAATCGTCGACGCGAGTCAATCAAGCCGGCGTGCAATTCGCGCCGTTTGAGCGCCCGAACGAAAGCTGTCTTGCAGTGACGTTCGGGCGCTCTGCTATTATTCCCCTTACCCCTGCGGAGTAGGGGTGTTTATTGCCCAGACGCGAATCGGGCGATTCTGACCACTTGGATATTGAAGGGATGGCGTCTAGTGGTTAAGGCACTCAAGATTGAGATATTCCTGCTATGCATGATTGTTCTTATCGGGCTTGCCGCACGAAGCCGCCGCTCCTTGTTCTCGAGCACCCAGCAGCTCTTGTTTAGCATGCTCGGCTACACGTCTGCTGCCTACATTTTCTTCGATATGATCTGGACGCTCTCAGACGGCGTGAGCACTCCTGTAGGCATCACGGCCAACTGGATTTCCAACGCGGTTTCGTTTTCACTGTTCGCCATCGCGTGCCTCATTTGGTTTTTCTATTCCGAGACGATGCAGGGCTCTCGCCTTTTGACCGCGCGCTATAGGGTGGCGCTCGTGACGTTGCCAACCGTATTGGTGGTCGTGCTGGCATTTACCAGCTACTGGACGCACACTATGTTCTATATCGATGCGCAGGGCGTATATCGTCGCGGAGCGCTTTATATGATTCAACCTATCGTTAGCTATTGCTACGTTATATATACGTCCTTGCATGCCTTTATTCAGGCTCGAAAAGTCGAAAGTCTGCAAAAGAAGGCCATTTATCGCACCCTCGCCTTTTTTGCGGTTCCCGCTCTGGTGGGCGGTACCTTTCAGGTTTTGTTTTCGGTACCGGGCCTTTGTGTCGGTATAACGCTGAGCATCCTGCTGCTCTACATCATCTACCAGGAGCAGCTGATCTCGACCGACCCGTTGACTGGCCTTAACAATCGCAACCGTTTTGAGACCTATATGCTGTCGCTGTTCTCGGGTGCTGATCAGGCCGATGATGTGTATCTGCTTATGATGGACGCCGACGGCTTTAAGCTGATTAACGATCGCTATGGACATGTGGAGGGCGACCATGCTCTCCAGGTCATATCTGCTACGCTCAAAGAGGTCTGCTCGGCGTCTGGTGGTTTTATCGCACGTTATGGCGGCGATGAGTTCGTGGTGCTCCAGAAGGCTGCGGCGGAACAGGACATCATAGACCTGTGTTCGGCGATTAACGACGAGCTCGCTCGTGCCGAGGTGCCGTATCTGTTGCGGATGTCCATCGGCTATGCACGGGTCGGTGATGGTATCGATACCTGGCAAGACTTACTTCGCGCTGCCGATGCGGAGCTCTACCGCGTCAAGGCCGAGAAAAAGAAAGCCGGCGTCCAGATACGCTAGAAAATAGGGGCGCACGCTTGCGTGCGTGGCGGCCCTCAGCTCACCGATGTACTCCATTAAGCTAAAGTACATGAATCCCCTCTGCTAAATAAGGGCAGTTCGTTAAGCTTTTTTGGGTTTGTTGACGATGATGATGCCGCCGCAGACCAACAGCAGGGCAACGATGACGGTAACGGGGCTCGTGCCAGCGCCCTCGCCGAGCAGCAGCGCGCTCAGCAGCACACCAAAGACGGGGTTCATAAAGCCAAAGACCGAGACGCGGCTGACGGGGTTGACGGCAAGCAGGCGCGACCACAGCGAGTAGGCGACCGCGGAGATAAGCGCCATGTAGATGATGAGCGCGATGGCGGGGGCAATCGCCGCGGGGGAGAGCGCGCCACCCATCATAAAGCCGATGGCGGTGAGGACCAGGCCGCCGACCAAGAACTGCCACCCGGCAAGCAAGACGCCGTCGTGCTCGCGCGAGAAGATGCCGATCAGGCAGGTCGAAAGGGCACCCGCGACGGTGGAGGCCAGGATAAAGCCCTCGCCGTCGAGCGTAAAACCAAAGGTGCCGTCCGCGCCCGAAAGGTTGACGAGCGCGACACCGGCAAAGCCCAGTACGCAGCCGAGCACCTTGGCCGTATTGAGCTTTTCGGTGCGAAACGCCAGGTCGGCAAAGAGGATAGCCAAGAAGTTGGCGCTGGCCTCGATGATGGAGCTCGACATAGCACTGGCACGCGAGAGTCCCAGGTAGAAAAAGAAGTACTGGCCGATGGTCTGGAAGAGCGACAAGATGCAGATGGGCTTGATATCACGCGCTTGCGGAACGAGCGGACGGCGCTGGGCCACGCTCATGCCAACAATGACCAGCATGCCGGCAAGGGTGAAGCGCAGACCCGCGAAGAGCAGCTGCGAGGCGCTGTCGTGCGCGAGAATGCCAAAGAGGCCGTAGCCGATTTTGATGCAGGGGAAGGCGGAGCCCCAGAGCGCGCAGCAAACGAGACAGCCCAGGATGAGTCCGGGCAGGGTGGCGAGATACGGCTTGCGGCTTTCCATGATGTCCTTCCTACATGTGCGAAGCAAAAAAGAACCCGCCACCGGATGTGTCGGTGGCGGGTGTTGTTACCCGAAGGGATTGTACCCGATGGGAAAGGTTTAGGCGAAGTAGGCTACGCCGCTCTCAAAGATCGGCA
>CABUTP010000137.1 GCA_902494545.1 uncultured Collinsella sp.
TACCGCACTGCCAGGTGCGGCCGAGCGAATCCTCCAGGTGGAAGACGATCTTGGGGCCGTAGAAGGCGCCGTCGCCCTCGTTGACCTCGTAGTCCATGCCCAGCTTCTCCAGAGCGGTGCGCAGGCCCTCCTCGGCGCGCGCCCAGTCCTCGTCCGAACCCATGGAGTCCTCGGGGCGGGTGGAAAGCTCAACGTGGTACTTAAAGCCAAACTTTTGGTACACGGAGTCGATGAGGTTGACCACGCCCACGATCTCGTCGGTCAGCTGGTCGGGACGCACAAACAGGTGGGCGTCGTCCTGGTTAAAGCAGCGCACGCGGAACAGGCCGTGCAGGGCGCCGCGCAGCTCGTGGCGGTGTACCAGGCCAATCTCGCCGGCGCGGATGGGCAGCTCACGGTAAGAGTGCGGCTTGGAGGCGTACACCAGCACGCCGCCCGGGCAGTTCATGGGTTTAATGCAGTACTCTTCGTCGTCGATGACGGTGGAGTACATGTTGTCCTTGTAGTGGTCCCAGTGGCCCGAGGTCTTCCACAGTTGCTTGTTCATGATGAGCGGCGTGGAGATCTCCACGTAGCCGGCCTTGTGGTGGATCTCGCGCCAGTAGTCCAGCAGCGTGTTCTTAAGGATCATGCCGTTGGGCAGGAAGAACGGGAAGCCGGGGGCCTCGTCGCGCATCATAAAGAGGTCCATCTCGCGGCCGATCTTGCGGTGGTCGCGCTTCTTGGCCTCCTCCAGCATGTGCATGTGCTCGTCGAGCTCTTCCTTGGTGGCAAAGGCGACGCCGTTGATGCGGGTGAGCATCTTGTTGTCCTTGTCGCCCTTCCAGTAGGCGCCCGAGACGCCGGTGAGCTTAAAGGCCTTGAGGGCCTTGGTGTAGCAGATGTGGGGGCCGACGCACATGTCGATGTAGTCGCCCTGCTGGTAGAAGGTGATGCGGGCGTCGTCGTCCAGGTCGCCGATGTGCTCGACCTTGTACTTCTCGCCGCGCTCCTCCATAAGGGCGATGGCCTCGGCGCGGGGCTTCTCGTACACGGAGAACTTGAGGTTCTCCTTGACGATCTTCTTCATCTCGGCCTCGATCGCGGGGAAGTCGTCCTCGCTAATCTTGACGCCCTCGGGCAGGTCGACGTCGTAGTAAAAGCCGTTGTCGGTCGCGGGGCCGTAGGCAAAGTCGGCCTCGGGGTACAGGCGCTTGATGGCCTGCGCCATGATGTGCGCGGCGGAGTGACGGATGACGTGCGTGACCTCGTCCTGCGGGAGCTCGGCCACCGAACCGTCATTGTAAAGTGCCTTCATGGGTATGTTTTCTCCTCTCGGATGCCTGATGCAAGTGCGTGCGATGCGCTCGGCGTTTTTGACTTGCATCATTATAGGCAGGTTGCCTTGGTATACAAGCGCCCGCCGCACCTTAATGGCACGGCGGGCGATTTTCTACGCATGCTTCATCGTGTGGGGGCGGGGTTGCTGGGCGCGCGTGTGGCTTACGCGTGGCGCGCGGCGCCCGTGGCTTGCGGCCGGCCCGGCGATGGATGCGTTACTGGATGCGAGTTCGGCAGTAGGGGCAGACCTTCCAGTGCGCATCTAGCGGGCGATGGCAGCTGGGGCATACGTTGCGAACCTGGGTGTCGCACACCGGGCAGACGACGAAGTCCTTCTCGATGGGCGCGCCGCACTGCGGGCAGGTGCCGTACTGGGCAAGCTGGCGCTCGCGCAGGGCCATGTCCAGCTCCTGCTCCTCGCGGTCGGCCGCGTAGGAGTGCGGACGCAGGACCAGGTAGGCGATGAGGCCCACAAACGGGATGAGAGCGATGATGCCCCATGCCACGTAGGCGCTGGCGCCGCGGCGGCGAGCGTCGATGAACACATAGACGACCGACAGCACGTACAGGGCGATGATAAAGCCCACGAAGGCATAGATGACGCCCATAAGCTGCGGTGACATGAGCTCGTTGATGTATTTGGACATTGAGGTGTACCTTTCGGAATATTTACAGTCCGGTCAAGTTTACCACGGGGTTTGTTTATATGGGACCACGGCTGGGTACGGGGCCGGCGCGGACACAAACATCTCAATCTGTAACAGGCGGAAGCGGAATCCGGGTCTAGATGTTACAGATCGAGACACAGGGGTCCCTCCCCGACCTCAATCTCGATCTGTAACATCTTGAGCCCCAAAACCCCTCTTACTGTTACAGATCGAGACATTCAAAATCCGTCGGAAGGTTTGTCTTGATCTGTAACATCTACAACCCAAATCATCAGCTAACTGTTACAGATTGAGACAAAGAAAACCGTCCGAACCGAATGTCTCAATCTGTAACAGTTACTCGGCAAAAACAGTCCCAGATGTTACAGAACGAGACAAATCTCGGACACCAAAGGTGGCAGACGAGGTTGTCGACGTTGCCGAGTCTCCCCTCGCCTGCCGTTGGCGGATGCGACGGGGCTGTTCGCCGCATTGCCGCTGCGCTGGGGGCGTGCAGACCGTAGGATAGTCTTATTGACAGCCTGTCAACTTGTCTGGGAGGCACTGTGACGGAAACGTTTGATATCGCGATTGTGGGCGCGGGCATCACCGGGTGCGCCATCGCGCGACAACTCGCGCGCTATGACCTGTCTATTTGCGTGGTCGAGGCGGCCAACGACATCGCCCTGGGCGCGTCGAAGGCCAACGGCGGCCTGGTGCACGCCGGCTACGATCCGGCGCCGGGCACGGTAAAGGCGCAGGTCAACGCTCGTGGTTGCGAGCTATATGGCACGTGGGCCCAGGAGCTAGGCTTTTTGTTCCGCCGAACCGGGTCGATGGTGCTGGGCTTCAACGACGAAGACCGTGCACACCTGGAGAAGCTGCGCCAGAATGGCCTGGCTAACGGCGTGCCCGAGCTGTCGATTATCAGCTCTGAGCGCATCCACGAGCTGGAACCGCGCGCAAGTGCCAAAGCAACATGCGCGCTGTGGTGCCCCTCGACCGGTTTTGTCGATCCATTTGAGGTCGCCATCGCCGCGCTGGAGAACGCCGTTGCCAACGGCGTGACGTTCATGCGGTCCGCGCCGGTGGAGGCCATTGAAGTTGCTGGCTCGGATGACGGAGCCGCACGCTTTACGCTGGTGACGCCTGCCGGCGATGTGCGCTGCCGCTATCTAATCAACGCCGCGGGCAACGGTGCCGCGGACATCTCGCACATGGCAGGCGCCGAGGAGTTCCAGATGGTGTGGCGCCAGGGAAACATTGTGGTGCTGGACAAGGAGCCGCGCGCGCTGATGCCGCTCTACCCCGTGCCCACGCCCGTTTCCAAAGGCGTTATCGTCACGGGCACCGTGCACGGCAACACCGTGATCACCGCGACCGCCGCCGTGCGCGCGCCGGGCGACACACAGACTTATGCGAGCGATGTGAACGCGCTGCTGACGGGCGCGCGCAAGCTGGTTCCCGATCTGGACACGCGCCGCGTGGTGCGCGCGTTTGCCGGCGGGCGTCCGGTCATTCAGGGGACGAACGACTTTTTTATTGGGCAGTCGGCCGTGGTGCCGGGGCTGTTCCAGGCAGCGGGCATTCAGTCGCCAGGCGTGGCGAGCGCGCCGGCCATTGCCGAGCGCATGGAGCAGATCTTGCGCGATGCCGGTGTTGCCCTGCACGAGCGGGCCGACTGGGACCCGATTCGCCGCGCGCCGGACGACTTCGACCGTGCGCCACTTGCGCGCAAGGAAGAGCTCATTGAGACCGACCCCGCTTGGGGGCAGATCGTCTGCCGCTGCGAGACGGTGCCCGAGGCCGAGATCGTGGCCGCGATTCGACGCCGCCCGGGTGCGGTTTCGGTCGAGGGCGTCAAACGCCGCTGCCGCGCGGGCATGGGCCGTTGCCAGAGCGGTTTTTGCCAGAGCCGCGTGGTGGCGATCCTAGCCCGCGGGCTGGGGTGTGACCCCAGCGAGGTGCTGCTGGAGGACACTGGCTCGTGGCTCGTTGAGGGACCTTTGAAGGGGGTGCGCTAGGATGGCGGAATTCAAATCGAGCACGATTGATAGCGATGCCGTTGAGGCAGTACCTACGCAGGCCTTCGACGTGGTCGTCATCGGCGGCGGCCCTGCCGGCATGGCGGCCGCGCTTGCCGCGCAAAAGGCCGGCGCGCGCGTGGCCATCGTGGAGCGCGAGCAGCACCTGGGCGGCATCCTGCGCCAGTGCATCCACCCCGGCTTTGGCCTTTCGCACTTTAAGCAGGAACTCACCGGTCCCGAATATGCGCAGCGCTTTATCGACCAGGTGCGCGCGACCGACATTGCGCAGTTCTTGAACAGCATGGTGCTTGGGATTGATTCGGGCGAGTCCACGGAAGACGCCGCGGTCCACACCGTCACGCTCATGAGCCCCACCGGCATGTTGCAGCTCACCGGGCGCGCGGTCGTCCTTGCCATGGGTTGCCGTGAGCGCACGCGCAGCGAGATCAAGATCCCCGGCAGCCGTCCCGCTGGCGTGTTTACGGCCGGCCTGGCGCAGCGATA
>CABUTP010000138.1 GCA_902494545.1 uncultured Collinsella sp.
CTGCTTGCGCTGTGGTTTGGGCGCTGAGGCAGCCACACCGTTCGCGGCCTTAGCGCGCTTCTTGCGGATGCAAAGGATAACGATCGCGCCACCGATGATGAGGACGATCGCCACGCCACCGCCAATAACAAACGGCAAGTGAGTCTGGACAAAGTAGAGAACATCCTCAGGCAGCGAATGGGGGATATTCGATTTATAAATGTTTACGTGAAGCGTTGATGAGTCTTCATCGTAATAATCAGTCCAAATCTCGCGATCGCCATTCATGAAAGTAGGGCCGCACCAATGAGAATCAAACTCGCTCTTGGCCCCGGTTTTTGCATCGACTAGGCATGCCGAAGACTTGTCATCGTCTGAGTACGTCCCAAGCATGATTCCGCCATCATGCGAGATGTCGCCGAGATATCCATCGCCGAAGGGAAAAGCAATTGAGCTGATGATCTTGTCACTTTTCAGGTCATAAATACTAAGATTCGCATCCTCTTCATTGAGATAGTAATCCCCGTCATCCTCTTCAAAAAGATCGTTCGATCCCTTCTTTGTGTAGAGGGCATAAAACTCCGCCGAAGGGTATGAACAAGGCCAATCGGGTGCGTGGTCGTCATCGTTGAAAACAACGCTCATATTTCCATCGCGGTCCGCTTTTATTAATGCGGTGTCGCTCTGAAGATAAATATCGTCCGAGTAAGAGCTGGTGACGATATCGTCGATATCCGAAGACCTATCATCTTTTTTCACGTTAACCGTTTTCAATTCCGTTGACCCTGTATCGCAATTGAAAACCCTAAGCGCGACAACGCCGTCTTTGCTATTGTCCTGTAGGGCATACAGACGGCTCATGTCTTTTGAGTAGCGGTACGAAGAGTCATCTTTATTTGATTGATATGTCTGGATCAGTTTGTCGGATTTTAGATCATAGATTTCGACCTTTTTGGGCTCGTATTCATAATCATAATGTTCCACGGCGGCTCTTTTTCCGTCGTAAGAGACGGTTTCTTCGGTGTAGGCATATTTGGTCGAAATGATGGGATGGACTGTTTGACTTTGGTTGTCTGGCGAGAATGCGACCAAATTATTGCCGTCTCGCCAGTAGAGTTGATTGTTGGATGTGGGACATCCTGACTCAAGGCCTTTATCCGGGATGGCAATTGGGCATGCGCTACCGTCATTAAAATTGATGAGAGATACGCTCTTTAAGTTGTAACCGTCATCCTCATCGTAATCGTATAAATAGCCGAACTTCGAATCGTCGCCCGTGCTGATATGCGAGACGTCGCTGCTGACCTTAAAGCTGTACGACTTCTCAAGTTCAGGCGTCGGTACGCTGCCTCCGGCTAATGCTGCAGGAGGGGCTGCGAGAGGAGACAAGGCCGCGATCAGGCCGATGGCGACTGCTGCGATCCTTCCGCTCTTTTGGATGCTCTTAAACATGGCAATCCTTTCCTCTAGATACGAATGTCGATACTGCCATGGTTGACCAAGATTTGCGAACCATGTTGCGCAACATTCACCATCGGCAACATTTTTCGGCCAGTCGCGCCGTTCCCAAGGAATCATTTTGGGTTGCGGTGAAATAGGGACTAAATGAAGGCTCCAGAGGCCAAAACGGTCCCTATTCCACCGCAACTTCATGGGGATGTGTGACAATGCCCGTCGGAAAACATCTGCAGTCTTTGGGGGTCTATCTATGCTGTACGAGTTTTGTGCTGAGAACTTTGAGCGAGTGCCGGCGGCCATCGAGGCCGGTGCGGGGCGCATTGAGCTGTGTGACAACCTCGCCGTCGGTGGCACCACGCCTTCCGCCGGCGTTATTAGCGCTA
The DNA here is from genome assembly GCA_902494545.1 of uncultured Collinsella sp. GTDB lineage: Bacteria > Actinomycetota > Coriobacteriia > Coriobacteriales > Coriobacteriaceae > Collinsella. The sequence continues at coordinate 1,821 of CABUTP010000138.1, forward strand.
CAGTCAGCTACGCTCACGATCATGACGCGCGAGTGATGTGCATGATTCGTCCGCGTGGTGGCGACTTTCATTACAACCAGGACGAGCTGCGCATGATGGAGATGGACCTGGGCCTTGCTGTGAGTGCCGGCGTTGACGGCCTGGTCTTTGGCTGCTGCAAGCCCTGTGCCGGCGGCTGGGCGCTCGACGAGCTAACCCTCGGCGCCCTCGTTATGGCTGCGGGCTGCGCGACCGAGGAGTGCAAACGCGAGCCCATCGACATCACTTTCCACATGGCGTTTGATCAGCTCTCGCCTGAGGCTCAGCTCGACGCCATTGATACGCTCGCTGACTGCGGCGTTACGCGCATCCTCACGCATGGCGGTGCGGCCGGTACGTCGATCGAGGACAACTTCGAAAACCTGGCTCGTTTAATCGAGTATGCGGGCGATCGTTTGACCATCCTTCCCGGCGGCGGCATCACTACGGCAAATCGCGACGCGGTCGCGGCGGCGCTAGGCGTCTCCGAGCTCCATGGCACCAAGATCGTGCCGCTGGAGGTATAACCCGTGGCGCTGGTATTTGACGTTCAGCAGGCGAGCGGCAAGCCCGACGATAATCGTCGTCCTGGCACCGCGTGCCCTTTTTGCGACACGGAGGGGCTCGCCAACATCATCCAGCGCGATGGTGACTGCATCTGGCTCGAGAATAAGTTCAAGACCTTGCGGGCCACCCGTCAGACCGTATTGATCGAGTCGGCCAATCACGACGCCGACCTGGTGACTTATGAACCGGATGAGCTGCATCATGTGATGCGGTTTGCCCTGGGCTGCTGGCAGCAGATGATTGATTCCCAACAGTACCGCAGTGTGCTCATGTACAAGAACAAGGGCCCACTTTCGGGCGGCAGTCTGGTCCATCCGCACATGCAGATTGTGGGCTTGGAACAGGAGGACGGCTATGCTTCGCTGACTTCCGCCAATTTCGAAGGCATCAATGTCTGGCAGCAGGGGAGAATCTCGGTCAACATCTCAACCGAGCCGATCATGGGATTCTTTGAGGTCAACGTCTCGGCTCCACAGGGAATCGCCGCCAGCGACGACGCCCGCGACCAAGCCGAAGCGGACCTGTTTGCCGATGCGATTCAGGTGGCCCTGCGCTATATCCTGCACGAGCACCACGGAGGCCGCGCAGAGTCATACAACTTGTTCTTCTATCACTTGGGCGGTCGGACCATTGCCAAGGCGCTGCCACGTTGGGTGGTATCGCCCTACTTTGTGGGCTATCGTCTGGCCCAGGTCAATGCCGAGACGACGCTCGATATCGATGCTGAGCGACTGCATGCGCATCTGGAAACGCTCGCGTAGCAAGGCGAGCGCCTGCGAAAAGCGTGCTGCCTAGCGTGCCATCGCGTCGCGCCCGGCCTTGACCCGCTTGCGCTGTTTGGCGCGCTCCTCGCTGGTTAGACGTTCAAAGAGATGCCCGATGGTCGAGGCCAGCACCTGCTGAAACAGCGTGCCACACATGACGGGGAACACGACCTCGCCGGGAAAATACTGCGTGGCGATGACGGCGCCCGAAGAGATATTGCGCATGCCGCAGGTAAAGCACATGGTGGTCGTCTCGCTATACGGCAGATGCAGGGCACGTGCGACCAGGATGCCGATGATAAAGCCGCTGATGGCAAACACCAGGATAAAGAGGGCGACTTCCAGGCGCACCGTGTTCATGTGCAGCACGTACTCGCTCATGGCGGTGGAGTTGGACGCGATGACGCCCATCATCATAAATTTGCAAGCGGGCGAGAGCGCGGGGGAGAGTTTCTCGTGCCCCCATCCGCGCGTGAGCTCGTTAATGACGATGCCGAGCACGGCGGGGATGGCGATCATAAAGGCCATGTTCTGCATCATGCTCGGCACGTCGATCGAGACGGTGGCACCCAGCAAGAGCTTGAGCGTGAGTGGAATCGTCACAGGCGAGATAACTGAGGACGTCAGGATAATGGTGAGCGCGAGCGGGCCGTTGCCGCCGAACATGCTAATCCACATAAAGGCAGTGACCGCCACGGGTACGCTGTACTCGAGCACGATGCCGCAGACAAGGTTGGGGTTGGAACCAAAGAACAGCGAGCCCATGGCATAGGCTGCTATGGGAATAAACACCGCCGAGACCAGCAGCGCCAAAATCAGTTGCAGGGGACGGCGGAACACCTCAGCCACCTGGTGAAAGGTGTTGCTGAGCGCACCCTGAAACGTCATGAAGGCAAACAAGGTGGGAACGATGGGTTTGAGAACGCCGATCTGCTGGGGAAAGAGCACGCCGAGCGCCACGCAAATCGGAACGATGACCTGCATATGTCCCGCGAGAAACTTGCCCAGTCCAACCCATTGCTTCATATGCGCCTGTGACTCCCTTTGCTCGTGAATCCGTTTTGAATGGATATGCTAGACGCTCGCATGCGTCCGTGCGCCAGAAACGCTCGAATATTTCGAGGCTATTACCGGCATCGTTTACCGAAACCGCGGCGTGCTGCGGCGATATGCGTCCGCGCTGCACGGTATAATAAATTCGTTCAACAGATCTGCCTGCCGAAGCGGGCATACACAGAGGACTCATCGCTATGAACCGTGAGAGGTATCGCGGCGACCTGCCCCTATCGGGGGTGGGCGCCTATGTCATCGCTTAAGA
>CABUTP010000139.1 GCA_902494545.1 uncultured Collinsella sp.
ACGGCGTCGTAGCCCTCGTCGGCGACCTTGTCGGCGAGCTCGATCATCTTCTTGCCGGTCTCATAGACGTTCTTGCCGTCCTCGAGATAGCCCTCCTGGCTAAAGTGCATGATCTCGATCTTCTCGGTTTCCTTCATGGCTTTTCCTTTCTGTCCTGCACGCGAATCTATACATCGCGTTTCTTTTCGATACCAATTATAGACATACACCCAACGTGTTTTTAATACCACTTTTCAATCTGTTCCAATCCTCGGTGAACGGTCGAAATTCTCTGGTGAGTGGTATTAAATTAGAATTGAATGTATAGCTAACACCTCTGGCGCCTCCCTTGTGTGACAAAGAACAGCGTTCCTACCAGCGCAATAATGATCGATGCCCCAAATAGCACCGCTTGGACGCCCAAAGCCTCCGCCAAAAAAGGAGCCGCCAGCAGCGGCAGCACGCCGGCGCTCATCAGGCCAAAACGCACAAAGCCGGTAATGCGCCCCAGGTATTTGATGTCGGCGCGCTCCTGAATCAAGATCATCTGCAGCGGTTCCAGGAACCCCCAGGCCAGACCGTTAATCGCCTGACCGATAATCGCGACCCCCAGCATATCGGTGCCCACGTACACCATGGACCCAATGCCCACGGCCATGAGCGCGCCAAGCAACAATCGCAGGTTGACATGGCGAGCAGAAAGCTTGGTCAGGATGAACGCGCCCACCGAGGAAGTGAGGCCCACGACCGAGGACAGCCAGCCCAGCCAGACGATATCCACGTTGAGCACATCGCGGTAGAACAACGACTCCAGCGAATCGAACGCGCCAAACGCAAAGAAACCCAAAAAGCCCGAGATAAAGATGAGGCGCAGGTCGTGGTCGCGAAACGTAAGTCGCGCACCCTCGGCCATGCCGCCCAGAATACCGCCCTTCGACTTCTCCCCTTTTGCGGGAGCAACACACTCGTGACAGCCCAAGGAGAGCACGGCCGCCACACCCATCATGCCCGCCATGAGCAGATAGACCGATTGCGTGGCAAAACAGCTCACGATGGCACCACCGAGCAGCGGGCCAGCGGTATAGGCAATATTGCTGTAGAACACCATGAGGCCGTTCACGCGGGTACGGCCCTCGGTGGTCGACTCCAGGTATCCCGGAAACGCATGCGTGCAGGTGTTGATAAAGCCGCCCGCAAGTCCTAAGACGCACGCGGCAAACACAAGCCCGGGGACAGACAACGGTGCCAACCCCACGCCAAGCGATAGCACTGCCGTAATCACGCACGTCACAAATGACGTCCGGCGCGGTCCAAAGCGGTCGATGACCGAACCCGACACCATATTGCCCACCGACGTCATAAGATTACGCACGAGCGTAATGGCGGCAACCAAAAAGGCCGTGCCGGCCAGATCATACGTGGCCGCACCGATAAGCCCCAAAAAGTAGACCGCGTTGTTGGCGCACCACTGCAGGGACTCAATAAGAATCAGCCTGACCTCTGCCGGCGTCAGGCGCATTGCTTCGCGACCCTTCGCGAACATACGAACTCCTTCTATACAAAAAGGGGATGGAGAGCATAGGCCTGCTCCATCCCCTTTCCAGGTTGCAACGAAAATCTATGCAGCCGGACCTTTACGCCAGCACGCCGAAGAACGCGCCGATGATGCCCACGACCATGGTGGCCACGATCAGCACCATGGGGTTGATCTTCTTGGACAGCAGCCAGTAGTACAGCCAGAAGGCGATCATGCCGAGCATGCCGGGCATGATGCCGTCCAGGATGTCCTGGAGGGTCTGGGCGTCGTCGCCCGAGCCGATGGCCACCGGGATGCTGGCCCAGAACATGTCCTTGCACATGGCGCCCACGACCATGACGCCCACGATGCCCACGCAGGTCATGATCTTCTGCATGAGGCCGGTCCTCTGGGCCTCGTCCAGGAAGCCCACGCCCAGCTCGTAGCCCTTGACGGCGCCCCAGATGCGCAGCGCGAAGCCGGGGACGTTGTAGATGAGCAGGAAGGCGATGGGGCCGAAGGGGTTGCCGGCCTGGCACAGGCTGATGCCCACCGCGGCGGCGACCACGCGCAGCGTCGACAGGAAGATGGAGTCGCCGATGCCGGACAGCGGGCCCATGAGGGCGGCCTTGACGTCGTTGACGCTCTCGGGCTCGATCTCGCCGCGGGCGACCTTCTCCTCCATGGCCATCGCGATGCCGCCGACGAACGGGGCGAACTGGACGGTGATGTTGAAGAACGCGCAGTGGCGGTGCAGGGCCTCGGCGTAGTCGTCGGGGCGGCCGGCGTAGATCTTCTTGAGCATGTTGGCGACCATCAGGCAGAAGGCGATGTTCATCTGCTTGTAGTAGGTCCAGGAGAACTCCATGCCCAGGGCGCCGACGTTGACGGCGCTCTTGACGAGGTCGGAGCGCGTGATCTTGTTCTCGGGACTAGAAGTCATCGTCCTCATCCCCTTCCGCGGAGAGCTGGGGCTGGGCTCCGCCCAGGCCGAGCAGGTCGAACTTGTCGATGCCGATGATGATGGCGATCAGGGCGACGCCCAGGACGGGCACGTTGGCGTAGGAGCACAGCAGGAAGCCCAGGAAGTAGAAGGGCACGAGCTGCTTGGTGAGCACCAGGCGGCCGAGCATGGCGAAGCCCATGGCCGGCAGGATGTTGGCGGCAACGCCGCAACCATCAATGATGAAGGACGGGACGAAGTCGAGCAGGCCCTGGATGGCATCGGAGCCCAGATAGAAGGCGCCGCCGCACAGCAGGAAATACTCAAGGCAGCCCCAAAGACCCATGCCCCAATGAACGGCGTAAATGCCTTTAAGGTTTCCCTTGAGGGCGAACCTGTCTGCCATATCGACAAACACGGTGAACAAGGCACTAGTAATGTTGCCGATCGTCAGCGAAAGGACAGCGATGGGCATGGCGAGCGCGATGGCCGTCTCGGTACCCTGACCGAGCTGAATGGCAAACGCGCAGGCGAGCACGCCGCCGATGGTTTCGTTAGGCGGCACGTAGGCGCCGATGGAAACCGAACCCATGAACAGCAGCTCCAGGCTGGCGCCAACGGCAAGACCAGTCTGCAGGTCCCCCAGCACCAGGCCCACGAGCGGGCACAGGACGATGGGGCGGAACGCGTAGAGGGTGCCGAGCTGGTAGTCGAGGCCTCCAAACGCTCCGACTAAGCCGACGAGGATTGCTTGGGTAAGCATGGTTCCTCCAAAATAGGAAATCTCGAGTCATAGCCGGTCACCGTCGCGCGCGCTGTTGATATCAATCCGGAAACTCGACCACACGGCCCGAAGCGTACCTGGTGTGCTGTTAACACCTATGCCAGGCACAAATGATTTGATACCAATTATAGATATGCAGGTTCTTACTATTTAATACCACTCGCTCAGCGGGGTGTTTTTTACCGTAAACGGCAGACGTATCCCATCAGGCGCGCTCTTTGTTTCGATGGCGGACAAGCGCCACCAGAAAGCCATCGCCAAAGGCATCGTATGCCAAGTTGCCTACAATCACCAAAACGATTATCGCCGCGCCTAAAAACTCGTTCCAGCGAAAGACCTCGCCAAAGAGGAGCGCCGACCAGCAGGGAGCGAGCACGACCTCGCTCATGCAAACCAAGTTGGCCGCAAACGCGTTAGTGCGCGCAATCCCCTTGGCATACAGCACACTCGCAAGGCCGCTGCAAAAAAGGCCATGCACCAGCATAAGCCCCCACTCAAAGGGTTTTACGGAGCCTAGGTCGCCGGCAAAATAGACGATCGGCAGCATCGAGATACCGCAGGAGATGAGCGAGGACACCATGGGCGACGCATCGGGGCGAGAGTTCAAAAAGAAACACAGCCCAAAGGTGGCTCCCGAAATGACGGCAAGCAGGTTGCCGAGCATGCCCTCGGCGCTCAAATCGCCTAAAAAGAAAAGTCCCATACCCGTAAAAGCAACCACCACGGAGGCAATCTTCGCAGGCGAGGGCAACGTGCGAGTTGCGAGCGACTGATACACGATAACGAAAATCATCGAGGTGTACTGCAGAACGATCGCGTTGCCGACCGTCGTGAGCTGGTTGGCAAAGTTAAACGTGGTGCCCGTCACGAAGTTGCAGACGGCCACAAGGGCAATAAGACGGCTGACGCGGAGGACAGGCCTACCGACGAGCAGGATAAAGAGCGCCATAAATATTGCCGTAACGGCACCGATCAAAAGAGCCGACTGCGAATTGGCGCGAACGAGGATGCCGATAAAACTCCACAAGAGCGCCGTGCCAAATAGATACATCGCCCCGCTCACGCCATTATCGGATGGATTGTCAGATCGAATCACGAAGCACCTCCGGCTAGCTTTCGGTAATAAAAAACGGCGACCGCAATGGGTCGCCGTTTCCCTTGGGGGCAGAATAGAACGCAGGAACCTACGCCAGCACGCCGAAGAACGCGCCGATGATGCCCACGACCATGGTGGCCACGATCAGCACCATGGGGTTGATCTTCT
>CABUTP010000140.1 GCA_902494545.1 uncultured Collinsella sp.
CTTAGTCATGTTCGTTGATATGAGAGAAGAGTAGATGATCCTTTCGCTGGCCCCCATGGAGGGAATTACCGGGCATGTGTTCCGTCGCGTGCATGCGGAGTGCTTTGGTGCGCTTGACTGCTATTACACGCCGTTTTTGCCGCCGCCGCGGGTGGGCAATCGCTTTGGCGGCAAGGCGTTTAAGGAGATCGATCCTGCCAATAACCAGGGGCTCAACGTGGTGCCTCAGTTGATGTCCAAGAACGCGGATGAGTTTGTGTGGGCGGCACAGGTGCTCGCCGACATGGGCTATCGAGAGGTCAATCTCAACTTGGGTTGCCCCTCGGGGACGGTTGTCGCCAAGGGCAAGGGCTCGGGCTTTTTGCGCCACTTGGACGAGCTCGAAGTGTTCTTGAGCGATGTGTGCGAACGTTCGCCGTTGCCGGTGTCGGTAAAAACCAGGCTGGGGCTGGAGAGCGACGACGAATACGAGCGCGTGCTCGATCTGTATTGCCGTATGCCGCTGGCAGAGCTGATTGTGCACCCGCGCGTGCAAAAGGACCGCTATGCGGGCTCGCCGCGCAAGGAGTTTTACGGCGAGACGTTGGAGCGCGCGCCGTTTCCGGTCGCCTATAACGGTGACATTTTCGATCTTGAGGATATGGACGCGCTGGTGGAGGCCTATCCTGCTACGCGCCACGTGATGCTGGGACGCGGGTTGCTCGCGAACCCTGCGCTGGCACGCATGGTCAACGGCGGTCCTGTTGCCACAGCAGCCGAGCTGCAGCGTTTCCACGACACGCTGTTTGCGGCATATGCAAAAGAGATTGGCGGTAACGCGGTTTTTCGCATGAAGGAGTGGTGGTTCTACGCCAAATGCGCCTTCGCCGACCCCGCTACCGTTCATAAACTCGTACGTAAGACTAAAAAGGTCGACGAATACCGCGCCGCCGTCGATCGCGTCTTTCGCGAGCAGCCACTTGCACCCATAGCCCGCTTCCACGGCTAGTTGGTCGTTGGGGACGTTCTTTAACGACTAGTCATTTAAGAACGTCCCCAATGGCTGTGTTGCACTAGAGCAGGTTCTCCTGCATCCACGCGATGATGTCGTTCGACTCGTAGAGTGGTTTGCCGTCGATGAACAGGCAGGGAACCTGGCGTTTTCCGCCGACGGCGATAAGTGTCTGTTCGGCATCGGAATCGGTCGAGATATTGCGCTCGGGAATGGTCACGCCGTTATCGGCAAGGAAACGCTTGACCTTTATGCAATACGGGCAGCCGGTCATAACGTACAGTGCGAGCTCATGATTAGTAGCCATAGGTCTCCAATCGGTTGCGGTTTTGATTGAAATACCCAAAGCCGCCGCGGTCTATGCGCGGGCCAGTGACAACTCGATGGCCTGGGCCAGAAACGCCGTGGCTCCGGTGCCGCAGGGCTTGTCGTAGTAGTCAACAAAGCGCTGGTCGGCAAGATAGCCGTGGGCGAGGCCCAGGTACGCTTCGTTCTGGGGTTCGCGTCCCCAGTTGAGACCAATCCAACGACGATGCATCGCGACAAGCTTGCGAGCCTCGCTTCCATCCGCATCGCCGTCGCCCATGGCAATCGAGAGTTGACCCAGAATAGCGCGTTCAAGTTCCTTCATGTCGTTCCATGTCTGAGGATCCATGTCCAGTAACGTTTCGTTTGCTGCATCGATAGCCTCATCGCCATAGCGCGCCCGCGCCTCGGCACCGTAGCGCTCCTCGTTTTCCTGCACGGTGCGCCAGCGCTCCAGTTGCGGCAGGACGGCGCCCATGAGCGAGACGGCTTCGTCGAGCGACATGCCGGTGTTTTGCGCCAGCCGCGGGGCACAATCTTCAATCATCGCCTCCATGGTGGTGTCGTAGGTGTACTTGCCGTGGTCGTAGCACCACTTGCAGTAATGATCGGTCGCGGCGCCCGTGGCATCGGTACCGCAGTCGTCGGGCGTGAGTATCATGCCGCAGCTCTGACAATAGTGCTCGGGCATTTCGAGCAGATGAGACAGGGGCTCGCCAGTCACGGCGGCGATGAGCTTCATCATGTCGATGCCCGGTGTGACCTCGCCACGCTCCCAACGGCTGACGGCTTGGCGTGTGACGAAGAGCTTGGCGGCGAGCTGCTCCTGGGTAAGGTGATGGGCGCGACGGATGGCAATGAGCTTTTCTGCAAAGGCCATAGCGGCTCCTTTCTGCTGGTTGATGGCTTAAGCATAAGCGGCCGCAGGTGCCCTTCCAAGCAACCGTTGGTTGCACGACGGGGACCGCGGCGAAGAATTGCGCGCAACGCCCCACACCTCCATGCCGTACAATGACCGGCATGGAACTTATCGCACACATACATACCGACCTGCCGCAGAAGTTCGGCATTCCGCGCAACAGCTTTTTGGCGCCTCATCTGCAGGGACACATCGTCTTTGAGCCGGAATTTGCCTCCAATGCAGCGGTTGAGGGTTTGGACTCCTTCTCTCACCTGTGGCTGCTGTGGCGCTTCGAAAACGGAACGCCCGGCGGCACGGCTAAAGACATAGCTGCCGATGCCAAGTCGCAGGACAGGTCCGGCACCAACGTCAAGTGGTCGAAGACCGTGCGTCCGCCGCGTCTGGGCGGAGCCGAGCGCGTGGGTGTCTTTGCCACGCGCAGTCCGTTTCGCCCTAATCCCATCGGGCTCACCTGCGTTAAGCTCGACCGCGTGGAGCTTACCGACGACGGCCCCATCATCCATGTGCTGGGGGCCGATCTGCGCGACGGCACGCCCATCTACGATATCAAGCCCTACATCCCGTTTGCGGACTGCCACCCGGATGCGACCGGCGGCTGGATTGAGGGCGCTCCGTGGCAAGAGCTCGATGTTGAGTTTCCACAAGCGCTGCAGGATATGGTCCCGCCCGCAAAGCTCCCCGGCTTGGTCGAGGTCCTTTGCCAAGATCCGCGCCGCGCGGGCAGCAAGCACGAGCCAAACCGCGTTTACCACTTAGCTTATGCTGGGCTCGACATATCTTTTACGGTCGATAAAACCCAGCTAACCGTAGTCGCCGTCAACGACGCGCAAGACTAACCAGCCATTCGTCTGAACCCGTCAAATTAAGCGCCAAACCCCATGTCAAAATCGCCCATACTGGTGGACAATAACGCCTACCAAAATAGTCCGCTTTGCATGGGAGCTCAGCATGAAATACGACTTTAGCGCGCTTATCGACCGCCACGGCATGGACTCCATCGCCGTTGACTCTTGGGGCGAGATCCCCGGTATGGCTCCGAACGCACCAGACGAGGGCTTCGACCGCATTCCCATGTGGGTGGCCGACATGAATTTCGCCACGGTGCCCACGGTCCAGGAGTACATCATCCAGCGCGTCCAGCACCCTATGTTCGGCTACTTCAATCCGCGTCCTGAGTACTTTGACCGCATCATCGAATGGCAGAGCCGTCGCAACGGCGTTGAGGGCCTGGCGCCCGAGCATATCGGCTACGAAAACGGCGTGCTGGGCGGTGTCGTGTCGACGCTGCGTGCGTATGTTCAGCCGGGCGATGCAGTGCTGGTCCACAGCCCCACCTACATCGGCTTTACCAAGTCCATCGAAGCCGCGGGCTATCGTATTGTCCACAGTCCGCTTAAACTCGACGACCAGGGCGTGTGGCGCATGGACTTTGAGGACATGGAGTGCAAACTCGCCCAAAACCACATTCATGCCGTGGTGTTCTGCTCGCCGCACAATCCCTGCGGCCGCGTATGGGAGCGCGACGAGATCGAGCGCGCCATGGACATTTATCGCCAGCACGATTGCGTGGTGATATCGGACGAGATTTGGTCCGATATCATCCTGCCGGGTCACAAGCATATCCCGACGCAGTCGGTGAGCGAGGATGCCCGCATGCGCACGGTTGCCCTCTACGCGCCTAGCAAGACGTTTAACCTGGCAGGTCTGGTCGGCGGCTACCACATTATCTACAACGAGACGCTGCGCGACCGCGTGTGCGCCGTGTCCAACAAGACCCACTACAACGAGATGAATGTCCTCTCCATGCATGCGCTTATCGGTGCCTACCAGCCGCAAGGCTACGAGTGGGTTGATGAGCTCAACCAGGTGCTTGCCGGCAATATCGAGTACTTCTGCGATTACGTGGACGAGCATTTTGAGGGCGTGAGCTATTCGCGTCCGCAGGGCACCTACATGGTGTTTCTGGACTGCACCGAGTGGTGCCGCGAGCATGGCCGCGATATTCAGTGGTTACTCGACGAGGGGGCGCGCGTGGGCGTGGGGTATCAGGACGGCCGCCCGTTCCACGGACCCTGCCACATTCGCGTGAATCTGGCGCTGCCGCTTTCGCGCGTGAGGGAAGCGTGCGACCGCCTGGACCGCTACGTTTTTAATGCACGGTAAGTGTGCGCTGCATGCGGGGCCTTCTGCCAAGTCGGCTAGAAGGACCCGCATGGTAATGCGTCTGTAACCATTGGGC
>CABUTP010000141.1 GCA_902494545.1 uncultured Collinsella sp.
ACCCCAATGCACCATAGTTGATGGGAGGGCCATGTCGGATTCGCCTAATTTTTTGACCTATGCCCAGACGGTGTTTGATTCGTTTGAGGAGCGGCCGTTCTGCGCGGTGGATAGCCTGGTCTTTGCGTGGTTGTCCTATTTGCGTTTGCCGGGTGATATGGCGGAGCTGACGAACTGGCAGGGCCTAGACGTACGCGAGCTGCTGCGTGCCGAGTGCTACCGGGACATGATTGACGACTTGTGGGACCCAGAGGGGAGCAGGGCCTTGTTGGAGGCCGTGGCAGCAAGCCCTCGCTACCGTGGCGTGCACGTTTGCGGCTATCGTGCCGTGAGCGATGTGGTGGCGACAGAGCAGTTTGCAGCCATGACGTTCCGGTTTCCGGCGGGGTTTAGTTATCTTTCCTTCCGGGGGACCGACAGCACGATTGTGGGCTGGAAAGAGGACTTTAACATGGCGTTCCGGTGTCCTGTGCCGGCCCAGGAATCCGCGGTGCGTTATGTGGACGAGGCGGCGGATGCGATTGACGGACAGCTTTTGTGCGGAGGTCATTCCAAGGGCGGAAACCTTGCGGTGTACGGTGCGGCAATGTGCTCCGATGTCGCCCGCGAGCGAATCGAACGGGCGTATTCCCATGATGGTCCGGGCTTCGTCGAGGAGTTTCTGAACGGCGACGCCTTTGCCGATCTTTCCGGTCGAATCGACAAGACGCTACCTCGGTCGTCGATTTTTGGCATGATGTTCGAGACACAGGAGGACTATGCCATCGTTGAGAGCACCGAGTTCAGCCTGCTGCAGCACAATCCCTTTAGCTGGGTGGTCGATGGTCGCGACTTCGTGTACTGCGAGCGTCTGTCCGCCGGCGCTCGATACGTTGATGGCTCCATTCGCGAGATGCTGCTTGCAGTGTCGCCTAGCGAGCGCGAGCGTTTTGTAGATGCGTTGTTCTCCGTGTTTGAGGCTACGGGTGCTGAGCGGTTTGCGGACATCGCTGGGAATCTGCGCGAGAGCCTACCCGTGATGCTCCAGGCTGCGCAAGGCTTTGACAAGGATACGCGACGCTTTGTCTCGCAGACCATCGTGGCAATCCTTAAATGCGCATTGCTGCCCAAACGACCCCAGATCGACATGCCCGCTGCCGGCAAGAGTTTGGCAGAACAGCTCGAGGTTTGGCAGTCCGAGCTCTTGCGCTAGCCATTGGTGCAAAGCAACCTGTCCCCGATGCACCAATCTTCGATGCGCCCGGGGCGGGCTCGACCGCTATACTGGTTCGTGCCGAAATCGATCTAGAACGGAATGCCGTATATGAAAATCAATCACGCTATTCTGCATATCCTGGACTTTGACTCTGCCGTCAACGTCATGAGCCAGCGCGAGTTGGATATCGAAAGCCGTACCGTGCGCAACTTCGTGACCACGCATCTGCGCCGCGCACGCACCTCGGCCGACAATAAACGCGCCACGTTTGCCGAGAACTCTGCGTTTGGCGGCGAGCTCAAGGGCTATTTCTTTGGCGAGCGCGAGTTCGTTGACCTGTCGCAGCAGATTGCGGAGTTTATCTCCTCCGAGCTCACCAAAGCCGAGAAAGCCGAATCCACCGACGTGCTCGTGGCCGATTTTGACGACGACGAGGATGCCCGCTGGTTTGCCGTGATGCTGCTGGGCTCCAAGCAGGCATTCATGCACGAGGTGGGTCGCGAGGAGGGGGAGGTGCGCAACGACATCGCGCGCCACTACGCCATTCTGCCGAATCCCTCGCAAAAGGTGCCGAGCTATGCCATCGTGCGAGCGAGTACCATGGAGATCGGCTACGTGGACAAGAAGCGCAAGATTGCCGGCGAGGACCGTATGCTTATCCCCGATGGCCTGTTGCAGTGCGACACGGGCGTATCGGGCAAGGAGGTCATCGACACCGTGACGCGTGTGGTCGAGGAAGTCGCCGAGGAGCACGGTGCCAACACGGCTGTAGCGCTCGCTAAGGTTAAGGCTGCCGTTGCCGAGAAGGTTGAGGATGACGAGGAGCTGCCGCCTTGGGATATCGTCGATGAGGTCTTTGAGGACGAACCGGTTATCAAAGAAAGCGTGCGTGCGGCGCTGACTGAGGAGAAGGTACCCGAGCGCGTGCCCGTGGAGCGCAAACAAGTCGAGCGCGCGGCCGTACGCAATCACAAGATTCGTACCGACACGGGTATCGAGATCAGCTTTCCGGCCGAGATGGGTTCGAACTCCGAATACATCGAGTTCGTCAACGAGCCCAACGGCCTCATCTCCATCGAGCTCAAAAACATCGGGTCAATTGAGAATCGATAAACTACACTTGGACGCTGTAGAAAAACAAAGGCCGAAGTCCTTCGGGACTTCGGCCTTTTTTGCTTGGGGCTGAATTACGTTGCAGGTTGAGCATACGTCAGCGAAAACGACCCAGAGCGAGCAAGGTGACGTGAAAGAGGAGGGCATTGACCTTCTGGTCATGCCCGACGATTGAACGTCAGATTGCCGCTCTGGGGCGTTTGCAGCGTCGACTAGTTACGCGGTTTGGTGAAAACCGCGTAACTCTACAGCTTGCGCAGGCCCTCTTCCAGGCCGGTCTTGCTGTCGGTCTGGGCGTCGCGCATCTTGATGACGCGGGCGGGGACACCGGCCACGACGGCGCCGGCGGGGACATCCTCGACGCATACGGCACCGGCAGCCACGACGGCGCCCTTGCCCACGCGCACGCCCTCCAGGACCACGGCGTTGGCGCCAATCATGACATCATCCTCGATGATGACGGGCGTGGCACTCGCGGGCTCAACGACGCCTGCCAGTACGGTGCCGGCGCCGATGTGGCAGTTCTTGCCCACGGTGGCGCGGCCGCCCAGCACGGCGCCCATATCAATCATGGAGCCTTCGCCAATGACGGAGCCGATGTTGATGATGGCGCCCATCATGATGACGGCGCGGTCGCCGATCTCGACGCGGTCGCGGATGATCGCGCCCGGCTCAATGCGGGCGTTGATGCCCTTAAGGTCGAGCATAGGGACGGCGGAGTTGCGGCAGTCATTCTCGACGTCGTAGTAGTCGATGGAGTCGGCATTGGCATCGAGGATGGTCTTGAGCTCATCCCAGTCGCCAAAGACGGTCTTGCCACGACGGCCGCCGTAGACGTGCGCATCGCCCCAGGCAACCTTCATGCCGGGCTTCTCGCGCACGTACAGCTTGACGGGCGTCTTTTTGGGCGCAGTGGCGATGTAGTTGATAATCTCCTGTGCATCCATCTCGGCTGCGTTGCTCATTTGCTATCTCTCCTTTGGGTGGATTCGGTTGATACCTGGTTAGGCAAACATGACCTGGTCGAACGTATAGAAGTCGGGTTCGCGGGTGACGAGCTTCTGCGCGGCTGCCAAGGCGCCGTTGACAAAGATCTGACGGCTCGTGGCGCGGTGAGTGAGCGTGACCTCCTCGTCCTGGCCAAAGAAACTCACCTCGTGCACGCCGGCGACGGTGCCGCCGCGCAGCGAGTGCATACCGATCTCCTTGGGGTCACGTGCGCCGCACATGCCCTCACGGCCATAGACGGGATGGTAGCCTGCCTCGGGCTCAGCTTCGACGATGGCGTCGAGCAGTAGCTTGGCAGTGCCGCTCGGGGCGTCAACTTTTTGGTTGTGGTGCGTCTCGACAATCTCGCAGTCAAAGCCGGGCAGCTCGCGCGTGGCCTGTGCTACCAGATGACGCAGGGCTGCGATACCGATGGAGTAATTGCCGGAGTGCATGACGCGGGCGTTCTGACCAAGCTCGCGCAGGCGGTCCATCTGATCGGGTGTGTAGCCCGTGGTGCCCGAGACCAACGCGGCGCCCGTGCGCTCGACATAGGCGACGACGGCATCGAAGGTCACGACGTTCGAGAAGTCGATGATGACGTCGGCCGCCGGGGCGCTCTCGAGCTCGGTCAGATCAAAGCCAATCTGCGCGACAATATCAAAAACGGGCTGACCGGCGGCGTCGACAACAGCCTCGGCGGTGGTACGGATGAGCGAGCCCATGCGGCCCGTTCCCATAATGACGGTCTTAATCAAGCAGACCAGCTCCCTTCAGAGCATCGGTAAGTGCAGCGCGCGTGTCGTCTGCCATGGGGCACAGAGGCATGCGGTAGTTTGCCTCGATCATACCCATTTGAGCGAGCGCCTCTTTGACGGGGATGGGATTGACCTCACTAAAGAGGGCATTGATGAGCGGCTGGCCGGCAATTTGGATATCGCGGGCACGCGCCACGTCACCGTCCAGATAGGCGCGGCACATGTCATGCACGAGCTGCGGCTGAACGTCGGCCCACACGCTGATGGTGCCCGAGGCACCCAGGCTCATGAGCGGCACGGTGAGCGCATCCTCGCCCGAGTACATACGGAAGTCGTCGGACAGCAGGTGGGCAATCTTGGCCGCGTAGGCGACGTTGCCCGAGGCT
>CABUTP010000142.1 GCA_902494545.1 uncultured Collinsella sp.
ACTTCCTCGGTCTCGCGGCTGGCGGTGCCGTTGCCGATGACGATGGTGTTGACGCCGTCCTTCTTGACGAGGCGGGCGAGCTCGCGCTTGGTGCCGGCGACGTCGTGGCGCGGCTTGGTGGGATAGACCACGCCGTGGTCGAGCAGCTTGCCGGTTTCGTCCATGACGGCGACCTTGCAGCCGGTGCGGTAGCCCGGATCGAGCGCGAGCACGCGGGCACCGCGCACGGGGCACGCCAAGAGCAAGCCCTCGAGATTCTTGGCAAAGACGTTGATGGCCTCGGTCTGGGCGCGGACGGTGAGCTTGGCGCGGGCCTCGCGCTCCAGCGAGGGGGCCATCAGGCGCTTGTAACCGTCAGCGATGGCGGCATCGAAGATGGGGGCAAACACGCCCTGGCGTCGGGGCCAACGGCTGCCGAGGCGTGCCGTGGCGGCAGCGCCGTCGACGTTCACGCGCACGCGGAGCTTGCCCTCGCGCTCACCGCGGTCGATAGCCAGCACGCGGTGGTTGGGAATACGGCGCAGCGGCTCGTTATAGCTGTAGTACGGCTCGTAGGGAGTCTTTTCGGCGGGGTCGGTGGCCTCGACGACGATGTCGGCGGTGTTTTGCGTAAAGGCGCGCAGGTCGGCGACGTTCTCGGGGTCTTCGGCCACCGTCTCGGCAACGATGTCGGCGGCGCCGGCGAGCGCCTTTTCGGGCGTGTCGAAGCCGGCCTCCTCGTTGACGTATTCCGCGGCGGTGTCGAGTGCACTGCCCTTGGCCGAGGTCTGCATGATGATCATGTTGGCGAGCGGCTCCAGGCCGGCCTCGCGGGCCTTCTGCGCGCGGGTCATGCGCTTTTTGCGGTAGGGCTTGTAGAGGTCCTCGACACGTTGGAGCTGCGTGGCCTCGCGAATCTGCTGCTCAAGCCCGGGCGTGAGTTTGCCCTGGGCGTCGATGAGCAGAATGACGTCCTCTTTACGCTGCTCAAGATTGCGCAGGTAGGACAGACGCTCGTCGAGCGCACGCAGGGCGACGTCGTCCATGCCGCCCGTTGCTTCCTTGCGGTAGCGCGAGATAAAGGGGATGGTGTTGCCCTCGTCGATGAGCTTGACGGCCGCTTCGATGTTGGCGGCCTTAAGGTTGAGCTCGCGGGCGAGCTGGGCGATAAGATCCATGGGACTCCTTGCGTTTAAGGTGCGTTTGCAGCACAGGGCTACCAAGGATACCACCCGTCCCAAAAGGCTGTTTTGGGACCGTGCCACGAAAATGGCCTATCTACTACGTTTGAACCGTATGGGTCGACCATCCCCCGGTTTTCCGAAAATATGCAAGCCGTCTACCTGCGGTTTTTTCTTCGCGAAATTTGGCATGGTTGAGGGTAATCGGTTAAACGTAGTAGATAGGCCCATTTCGTGGCGAACGAATCAAGCCGAGGTGCAAAAGGCCCCGTTCCAGAAAAATCATCGGCAAGGTAGCAAAAAGCCCCGCGGGCAGGAGGCTGCTCGCGGGGCAAAGAAGAGGGGCTTGTTGGTGGCGGACCGAGGGGCTCGGCATGGGGTTTCTGCCGCGGCACGCCCTAAGGCATTACAGCTCGACGAGCTGGCCGGTCTCGGCGGCCTCCTTGATGGCGTTGAGAAGCGTGAGCGTCTTAACGTTGTCGGCGGGGGTCACGACGGGCTCGACCTCGCGGCGGACGACCTTCACAAAGTGCTTGAGCTGCATCTTGTGCGGCAGCGCTGGGTCAACGGCCGGGATCTCCATCTGCAGCGGCTTGTGCCAGTTGGATGCGCCGTCGTAGGAGAACTGGTGCAGGCGGGGCAGCGAAAGGGCACCCTTGGTGCCGCCAATAAAGTAGGCGTCGGCGTCGAAGGGGCGGTACTGCGGATCCTCGCGAGCGGTGGCCTCCCAGTTCCAGGGGCTGGCGGTGGCGTCGGAGATGGTCATGCTCGCAAGCGCGCCATCGGCAAAACGGACGTTGACCACGGCGGAGTCCTCGGTCTCAAAACCGCGGGCGGCGCTGGACTGCATGCCCTGGACGGCAACGGGCTCGCCCAGCAGGTAGCGGAGCAGGTCGACGTCGTGCACCAGGTTGACCAGGATCGGGCCGGCACCCTTCTTGCGGCGCCACTCGACATCGAAGTACTCGTCATTCTTATAGATCATGTAGTGGAAGCTCGACACGGTGAGCTTGCCCAGCTCGCCGGACTCGATGATCTCCTTGGCCTTGTTGACGAAGGGGTTGTGGCGACGGTGCTGACCTACGAGCACGGGCACGCCGGCGGTCTCGGCCTCGGCGGCGAAGGCCTGGGCATCCTCGAGATCGTTGGAGATCGGCTTTTCGACCAGCGGCACGATGTTGCGCTTCACAGCCTCGCGGGCAACGCCCAGGTGCAGGTCGTTGGGGGTGGCGATGATGACGGCCTCGGGCTTGACCTCGTCCATCATCTGGGCGGGATCGGTGTAAAACGGCACGCCGGCGGCCTCGGCCGTGGCGCGGGCGCCCTCAAAGGCGTCGGCGATGGCGACGAGCTCGGCCTCGGGCTCCTCGGTGACAAAGCGGATGTGGTTGCGGCCCATGGCGCCGGCGCCGATAACGGCAATGCGGACGGGGTTGAGCTCAGACATTTCGACTCCTTAATACTGGTGGCGGTGGAATGCGACAAAGGGGTTGTCCCTTTGTCGCATCGGTAAACTAAGCGGACTTCTTCTTGCTGTCGGAGACCATCATGTAGATGGTGAGCACGACGGCGATGGCGGCGATCACAATGGCGCCGTAGAAGGACTGCTGGTAGGCGGCGCTGCCGGCCTCGGCGTGATACAGCACGGCAGTGATGGGCTGGCTGATCCAGGTGGAAGCGGCATAGCCCAAAAACATGATGCCGTAGTTGACGCCGATGTTGCTGGTGCCAAAGGCGCCACCGGTGAGCGGCGGGTAGATGACGAGCAGGGCGCCAAAGCTAAAGCCGAGCAGGGCGAGCGCCACAAAGAACATGGCCTGCGAAAAGCTCATCGACATGATGACGAGCGCGACGATGGTGACGACAAGGCTGATGAGCAGCGACTTGTAGGCGCCGAGCTTGTCGATGATCTGGCCAAAGGACAGACGACCGACCAGGTTGGCGCAGGTGTTGACGGAGACGACCACACCGCCGAGGGCGACGGCCGCGGCGCTCGTGGGGTCGGCGAAGAGCTGGACGGCGGCGATGGAGGCAACCTTGCCCACGAGCAGGGTGCCCGCGGTGGCGGCAAAGGCGAAGGTGACGATGAGGACCCAGAAGCGCGGGGTCTTGACCATCTCACCCGGGGTGAGGTCGCCGAAGGTGCCGGCATGTGCGCCGCCCTTGGGGGCCTCGAAGCCCTCGGGCAGCCAACCGGCCTCGGGGGCCTTCAGGAACAGGGCGGAGGCGGCAATCATCACGAAGAAGATGACGCCGAGTGCCTTAAGGGCGCCAAAGATACCCAGGCTCGGGATGAGCAGCGAGGCGAGCACCGGGGACAGTACGGCGGGGCCGGCGGTCGAAGCGGCCAGGGTGATGCCGGAGGCGAGACCCTTCTTGTCGATGAACCACTTTTGGCCGGTGGTGAGCGCCGGGTTGTAGCCCAGGCCGTTGCCGATGGCGGCGACGAGCGAGAACCACAGGTAGAACTGCCACGGCTCGGTGACGGTGCCGGACATGAACCAGCCCAGGCCGTAGCACACGGCGGCGGCGATTACGACGTTGCGCGGGCCGATCTTATCGGAGATGCGGCCGGCGAAGATGCCCGTCACGGCCATGATGGTCTGAAAGACCGGGAAGGCCCAGGTAAGGGCGCTCGACCACTCGGGGTAGACGGCGAGCAGGTTTTTGCTCACGACGGAATACAGCGCGATGGAGCTGATGAAGAACATGGTGACGCACGCGGCGGAAAGCACGACGGCGCGACCCTTGTTGGAGTTGGTGGAAGCCATTGGACTCTTTCTAATCGATACGGAGGAGGAACAGGCGTGTCCGCGGGTCCTCCCTGTCGGGTTGGTTTACTGGTCAGTCGGCTTGGCGACGCCGGACTCATCGGACCAAAGCTCGACACCCTTGTTCTTGAGGTAGTTGTCGGCATAAGCGCGACGGCCGCCGGGCTTGGCGGTGAGGTCGCCCATCATGTTGGAGAAGCCGCCGTCGACTTTGATGGCGTCGCCGGTGGTAAAGTCCGAGCGCTTGGACGCCAGGAACATGACGGCGTTGGCGATATCGCTGACCTCGCCGATGCGACGCGTGGCGATCAGGCGGCTGCGGCTCTTTTCGACCTCGGGGTCGGCGTAGAAGTTGGCCGACATCGGGGTCTTAACGAAGCAAGGCTCGACGCAGTTGGAGCGGACGCCGTAGGGGCCCCACTCGGCGGCGAGCATCTTGGACATCATGTTGACGCCGGCCTTGGTGGAGCTGTACACGCCCGAGAACGTCT
>CABUTP010000143.1 GCA_902494545.1 uncultured Collinsella sp.
CGAGGCCCGCCACGGCAAGGCTTTCGCCGGCCTGCTCAAGCGCTACTTTGGCTAAGCCAACCGCCTGAGACATAACCTCAAGCTCGATGAGGCCCGGACCGTATTGGTTCGGGCCTTTTTCGTGCCTCACGAACTTGTTAACGCCCTGAAATAGGACCGTCTTCGGCATCGGCTTCTCGTCAAAACTAAGTGAGTAGACTTTTTGGAACTTGCCGAGCAGACCATCCATATCACTTTATAAAGCCGCAGGTAAATGCCTTGTTGCAAAACGACCTAGTCGCCAAAGTGACAAAAGTCTACTCACTTAGATTCGCAGCCGTCCACGATCGAGCCATTTTGTGTCTAACGGGCATCTTTCCGTCGATTACTCCCAATTTTGTCCAGTCAATGAATAGTTCAGACCGGAGTAATATCTCAGCCCTTTGCTCATCCGAGCTTTTATCACGATATTCAGCATCGAGCATCCTGCATATGGCCTTAACGATCGCGCGGAATCTATCCTCATCCGATATCTGTCTGTGTGTCAGGAGAAGCACATCGTAGCCCATGGCCTGAAGGGCCGTCATGCGGTCAGCGTCACGCAAGCCATCCCCTGCGCGTCCGTGCGAGGCCTTTCCCTGACATTCAATGGCCACCTGTCGCCTGCCGTCCGGCGTAGAAAGTAGTAGGTCGATATATACACGGGACTTTCCCACAATCGCTCGAGCACTTGTGCTTAACGTCACTTCGACATTGAGCTCTATGCCGCAAAAACCTTCGCCTCCCAGGGCTCGCGGCAGCCCGAGCAACAAATACGCCTCGACCTCAAAAGGCGACGCGGCACCCAATGGGACGAGTTGCGATACCGCCATAAATCTATTGCCGTAACGCATCCCGCAAACATCTGAACAAAAACGGTCAAGGTCTCTGCCCAAAACCAAAGCGTCTCGACGCCATAAATTTGAAGTGGCGCCGTCCTCGGACGGGCAGCGCACCCAACCGAACGTTGTCGAAATCGCGCCCGAATCAATTGCACGTGAAAGCTCCGCCTCGAGTGCCGCCGGCAGAGCACACACCGCAAACAGGCCGCACATCTCCGCCAACACAAAAAGAAGCTGAAGATCCGTCAGATGCCGCGACATGATGAATGCCGTCAGTAGAGGAGACGTAATCAAAAATCCATGCTCCGTTTCCAGCACAGATTCCCTGGGGGGCTCACCAAGAAACAGCCGCTGTCTAATGCTGGCAGGACAAGTCCGTTTGTTTCTCGTCCGAACCAATGTATACAACGGAAAGCCGAGCGCAACCGCAGCCGTCGGGTTACGGGCGAGGTCATATCGCTGCCGGTCTTCTTCCGGCCGTGGAAGCGGCGGACACAAAGCGCGGACCTGAGGAGGCAAACGCCAGTATCTAAAAGCCGATATGTCACAAAGTAAATCCTTCATAGGCACAGGAAAACACGAATTTCAACCCAGCCTGTCTCACATTGGGGCGAACGCACCAAAAATGGCACCGAACGGACTGTTAAGTTTTCAACAGCCCTCCCCAACTGGCCAAAAGCTTGCCAAAAGCTGGACGAAGCCCTGTTGAAAACCCCATTTTTTTCTTATGCAGAAACTTTGCGCGGCAAGTGAGTAGGCTTTTTGAACATCCCGAGCAGGCCGGTCATCCTGCTTTTCAAAACCGCAGGTAGATAGCTTGTTACAAAACTGCCTGGTCTCCAAAGTTCCAAAGGTCTACTCACTTAGGTTGCAGAGTGCTCCCATTAGCTGCAATTCCAAGGTATTAAGAGCACTTTTGGACTCAAATCGTCATACTGAACAAGAATTTGACTTGAGTTTTCAGGGACAGATGCGCCATCGGCACACCAATAACAGTCACTGATGTCGACAAAAGGGATACCCGAGCGCGTGAGGGCCCGCACAAAAGAGCTTCCACCCGCTCCGCGCTCTGCAACCACGGTGCAGTAAAGGCCCGCGTCTGCATGCTCAATCGAGACCTCCCCCGCCGGAAACTCTTTCCGCACAAGCGCCGCCAGGCCATCGCGTGCCTCGCGAGCGCGCACGCGCACGCGGTTCACATGCCGCTCGTAATCACCCGATTCCAGCAAACGCGCTAAGGCGACCTGGTCAACAGAGCTCACCGAAGAGGCGTAAAAACCAAGGTTGCGCCTAAACCGCTCCATTAGCTCATCGGGCAACACCATATACGCCAAACGCAACGCCGATGAAAGGCTCTTCGAAAACGTGTTGGTGTAGATAACCGACTGGGCGGCATCGATTGATGCGAGCGCGGGAATCGGCTTGCCGGCAAGGCGAAACTCACAATCAAAGTCATCTTCGATGAGATACCGGCCCGGCCGCTCGGCGGCCCAGCTCAGCAGCGCATAGCGACGTGCAATGCTCGTCACAAGGCCGGTCGGATACTGATGGGACGGCATCAGGTGAAGAACGTCGGTCCCGGTTTTCTGCAGAGCGCTCAAATCCACGCCCTCACCATCCAACGGGATATGCCGAACTTTGCAACCCATAGCCTGATAGATGCGCGTCAGGCGCAAATAGCCCGGATCTTCAACGGCATACACCTTGTCGGCTCCAAGCAGCTGAACCAACATGGTATCGAGCAGCTGGGCGCCCGCGCCGATAACAATGTTGTAGGGGTCGACATTCATACCCCTTGTCCCGCGCAGATGATGAGCAATTGCGCGTCGTAGCCGAGCGGTGCCCTGTGCTGGCGCGGGCGAAAAGATTTCGCGCTCGTCTTCGGATGCCAGCGTCGCCCGCAGTGCGCTTTGCCAAAGCCGCGCCGCCTCCAAAGTGGAAGGAGAAAGTGCGTCGAACTGCTCGACCCGTCCATCAACATCATGTGCGTTAAGACCCGCAGGAGCGGAATCTCGATCAAACTCTATCTCAGCCAAAGGCAAAACCGGTGCATCCGGAAGCTCACAAGCGTAGTAGCCACGACGCGGCTTTGAGCAAATATAGCCCTCGGCAAGTAACTGGCTATATGCATTCTCGATGGTAATGACACTGATTCCCAGATGGCTGGCAAAGGCACGCTTAGACGGAAGATGCTCCCCCGCCGCAATGCGTCCAGCAACGATATCATCTCGAATTTGCTGGTAAACATACTCATAGAGCGATGCTCCGCCGCGTTTTTCCAAATTGTAGTCAAGCATGAGCCTATCACCTGACCTTATTAAGTCATTCAATCTGGTATTAGTCTGACCTTGTCATTATCTCGAAATCTGAGTATTTCGCCATACCCAGCTCCCCGATAGGATGTTCCATCAAGCAATGCACATGCCAACCAAGGGAGCAACCATGGCAGAACAGACCAGCAAGGCCGATCGCGTCAAACTCAATCGCGAGCTCGCGCAGATGCTCAAGGGCGGCGTCATCATGGACGTCACCACGCCCGAGCAGGCACGCATCGCCGAGGAGGCGGGCGCCTGCGCCGTCATGGCACTCGAGCGCATCCCGGCCGACATCCGTGCCGCAGGCGGCGTCTCGCGCATGAGCGACCCCAAGATGATCAAGGGCATCCAAGAGGCCGTCTCCATCCCTGTTATGGCCAAGTGCCGCATCGGTCACATCGTCGAGGCGCAGGTCCTTCAGGCCATCGAGATCGATTACATCGACGAGTCCGAGGTTCTCTCCCCTGCCGATGACGTCTATCACATCGACAAGACCCAGTTTGACGTGCCGTTTGTCTGCGGCGCCCGCGATCTGAGCGAGGCGCTGCGCCGTGTTGCCGAAGGCGCCACGATGATTCGCACCAAGGGTGAGCCGGGTACGGGCGACGTCGTTCAGGCCGTGCGTCACATGCGCAAAATCCAAAAGCAGATCCGCGACGTAGTTGCCCTGCGCGACGACGAGCTCTTTGAGGCAGCCAAGCAACTGCAGGTTCCGGTCGAGCTGGTGCGCGAGGTCCATGCCACGGGAAAGCTTCCCGTCGTGAACTTTGCCGCCGGCGGCGTAGCGACCCCCGCCGACGCTGCGCTGATGATGCAGCTGGGCGCCGAGGGCGTCTTTGTCGGCTCGGGCATCTTTAAGAGCGGCGACCCGGCCAAGCGCGCCGCCGCCATCGTCAAGGCCGTGGCAAACTTCACCGATGCCAAGCTCATCGCCGAGCTTTCGGAGGACCTGGGCGAGGCCATGGTGGGCATCAACGCCGACGAGATCGAGATTATCATGGAAGAGCGCGGGCGCTAGTCCAGCAGAAAGGATCGCACATGAGCGATTATGCAGACCAAACGGTCGCCGTGCTGGCGGTCCAAGGCGCTTTTGCCGAGCACGAGACAAGACTAGCCGAGCTTGGCGCACACTGTATTGAGCTGAGGCAGGCGCCTGATTTAAAGCAGGACTTTGACCGTCTGGTACTTCCCGGCGGCGA
>CABUTP010000144.1 GCA_902494545.1 uncultured Collinsella sp.
CCAGAACAACACCATCTTTGGCACCATGTACCACGAGCTGCCCAGTTGTGGCGATGTGCCGCTGGTCGCCGATGTCTCGAGCTGCTTTTTGTCGCAGCCGCTCGACGTTGAGCGCTACGGGCTCATCTACGCCGGCGCTCAGAAAAACGCCGGCGCCGCGGGCGTCACCGTGGTTATCGTGCGCGACGACCTGATCGCCGACGGTCCGGCCTTTGCGCAGACGCCGCAGTACATGGACCTTAAGACCCAGGCCGCCAAGGGCTCCATGCTCAATACTCCCAACACTTTTGGCATCTACGTGTGCGGCAAGGTGTTCCGTTGGGTTGAGCAGACCGGTGGACTTGCCGCAATGTCCGAGCGCAACCGGGCCAAGGCCAACCTGCTCTACGACCTGCTCGAGCACAGCAAACTATTCCACGGCACTGCGCAGACAGACAGTCGCTCCATCGCCAACGTCACGTTCCGTACCGGCGATGCCGACCTCGACGCGGCCTTTGTCGCAGGCGCGGCCGAGCACCAGATTCAAAACGTCAAGGGCCATCGCCTCGTCGGCGGCATGCGCGCCAGCGTGTACAACGCCGTCACCATGGAGGACGTGCAGGCGCTGGCCACGTACATGAAGGACTTCGAAGCGCAGCATAGTTTGAGTCCGCGATCTAACTAGCCCGCAACACGCGGGCCGACCAGCCACCTCAGACCACTCTGCTTAGATCAAAACCTGCTAAGGAGTTTTTCCATGCGTAAGATTAAGACCATCGACGACATCACTAAAGACGGCAAAGTCGAGTTTGGCGAGGGCTACGAGTTTGTAAGCGCCGCCGAGGAGGCCGACGCGATCCTGATGCGCTCGACCGACCTGCACGGCTACGAGCTGCCCGAGGGCATCCGCGCCATCGCCCGCTGCGGCGCCGGCGTCAACAACATCCCCGTCGAGGAGTACGCCAAGAAGGGCGTCGTCGTCTTTAACTCCCCCGGCGCCAACAGCAACGCCGTTAAGGAGCTCGTCCTAGGCATGCTGGTGCTCTCGAGCCGCGGCGTGGTGCAATCAATGAACTGGGTGCGTGACAACGCCGACGACCCCGAGATTCAGGTCGATGCCGAAAAGGCCAAGAAGGCCTTTGTGGGCCGCGAGCTCAAGGGCAAGCGCATCGGTGTCATCGGCCTGGGCAACGTGGGCTCCAAGGTCGCCAACGCCTGCGTCGATCTGGGCATGGACGTTTACGGCTACGACCCGTTCATTTCCGTCGAGCACGCGTGGGTGCTGAGCCGCGAGGTGCAGCGCGTGGGCACGCTCGAGGATCTCTGCCGCGGCTGCGACTACCTCACCGTGCACGTGCCCAGCAAGGCAGACACCATCGGCATGATCAGCACCGAACAGATTAACCTGCTGGCACCCGACGCCGTGCTCATCAACTACGCGCGCGAAACCATCATTGACGAGGACGCCGTCGACGCTGCCCTGCGCGAGGGCAAGCTCAGCTGGTTTAGCTGCGACTTCGCCACGCCCAAGACGGTCAAGATGCCCAATACGTTTATCACCACGCACTCGGGCGCCGGCACCGGCGAGGCCGAGGCCAACTGCGCCGACATGGCCATCAGCGAGCTCAAGGATTACCTGGAGAACGGTAACATCGCACACAGCGTCAACTACCCCGCCTGCAGCATGGGCAAGGCACGCGCCGCAAGCCGCATCGCCTGCCTGCACGCCAACGTGCCCAACATGATCGGCCAGATCACGGCCATTCTCGCCAAGGACAACGCCAACGTGCAGCGTATGACCAACGAGTCCGCTGGCGAGAACGCCTACACCATGTTCGACACGGACGAGCACCTGGACAGCAGCACAATCGAGGCGCTCAAGCAGATTCCGTCGATGTATCGCGTACGCGTGATCAAATAGCGCCGGCGCCAAGCCTGCCAGGCAGGCCCTGAAGCCCATTCGGCCCCCGTTTTCGCGAAACGGGGGCCGATTTCTTTGCTCCGGCTGGTTTTGATAATGCTACCCAGAACAAGTTTTTTCGGATAATCGACAGTCATACCCAAATTACTGAGCGCACCCGCTTTGATAAACAGCTTTATCTGGAGCTTTAGTAGGTAAAAATCGATCTCTGTATACCACATCCAAGTTGACTGTCGATTATCCGAAAAAACTTGTTCTGGATAGCATTTTTAAAGTCCTTCCAAGGCGAAACTGAAGCTTTTTTCGCGCCCAAAACTCTAGTTCGCGCGACCGTTTTCCACCTGCACGACTACATTCCCGACCAATCGATAAATATCTCCTCACGAAGCCGGCGTTCGAGCTCCTGCTGCAGCGGTGTCTTGTCTTTCAGCGGCGCATCGAGATAGGACATGATGAGCTCCATCACCACGCGGAAGGCATCGGAGTCGGCCAGCTGACCATAGGTCATCAGAACGACGGGATATCCCATCGCTTGCAAGGCCGTCGTTCGGTCAGAGTCAGAGATCTTGGATTCTATGGATCCGTGTATGGCTTTACCCTGGCATTCAACAAGGCACTCTCGGCTGCCGTCCTTATTTGCCAGCAGGATATCGGCATAGCGCCTATCAAGTCCCGAAATCAGGCGGGCGCCGCGCGTCATACGAATCTCAACGTTATTGGTAAGGCGCAGCCCTTCGCCGCCGCGCAACCTCGAAAGGCCAAACAGCATCGAAGCTTGGGCCTCGAGCGGCGATGCTGCCATCCCCGTAATGCATTTCGCGGCTCGTATGAACGATTTGGCGCCGCGGAGCCCCCGAATCTTATCGACGTACTCCGTAAGCTCAGAGAGCTCAATCAAGGGCGGTCGTTTCCACAAGTCCGTTGGATTCCCCGAGACATCCTTTACGTTTTCCCAGCCCAACTGCGCGTCACCCCACCGGCCCCCATACGCCTGCACAAGTGCCGACTTTACCTGAGGCGCAATCTTGCACACGGCAAAGGTGCCGCACATCTCATACATGCACATGATTAGACGCTCGTTTGAGACCGAGGAAGCCAGGGTCAACAGGGTAAAGAGTGGGGACGCGACATCGAGGCCAAACTCTGTCTGCCGCACGGAGTCAAACGGCCTCTCCCCGTTCCAAACATGCCTGACAATGCGATC
The DNA here is from genome assembly GCA_902494545.1 of uncultured Collinsella sp. GTDB lineage: Bacteria > Actinomycetota > Coriobacteriia > Coriobacteriales > Coriobacteriaceae > Collinsella. The sequence goes on from CABUTP010000144.1 coordinate 3,105, forward strand.
GCCCTTACGTCCACAGCTGCCCTGTGCCAAAACGTGTAGCGGGGTGCCCAGGAAATGCTTGACGAGCGGGTGCTCACAAAGATGCTCCCTGCGCGGATCGTCTACAGAATCGGGCAGGTCCGGCATTATCGCCAAGACCTGTGGGGGTATCCGGTGATACCGAAAGGCAGATATGTCGCACAGCATGTCGTCCATAAAGGCTACGTACCCACTGCGCCGTTTGTGAACCCGCACGGACGGCAAACGCGCTGGCTCGGCCTGCGAACGGTAAATGCTGCTGTGCGCACGTCGCGGATCTCTCAGGAGGCTTACAATCGGTTTGGAAAGCAGACTGATTGTGAGGTTGCATATGGTTGACAAGGACTTTGCCTGGCGGCTTGCGCAGGAGCTTGTGCGGATCGACAGTTCAGACCCGGGCGCGTATGAGGATGAAATTGAGCGGTATATCAAAGCGCTGTTTGAGGAACGGATGGCGCAGCTAAGCCATCCGGTACTCGATGCCGTGCAGATTGAGGAGCTCGAGGTGCTCCCCGGACGCCGCAACCTCATGGTCACCGTGCCCGGTTTGAGCGACGAGCCACGGCTCGTCTACATCTGCCACATGGATACCGTCACCTTGGGCGACGGCTGGGACGCAGGCATTCCGCCGCTCGGAGCAATCGTGCGTGACGATAAACTCTATGGCCGCGGTGCCTGCGATATGAAGGGTGGCCTGGCCTGCGCCATTGCCGCACTGGTCCATACGCTCGAGCGCGTGGCGGCGAATGGCGCGCTGCCCCGCCGCGGCTTTTCGCTCATTTGCTCGGTCGACGAAGAGGACTTTATGCGCGGCTCCGAGGCGGCCATCGATGCCGGTTGGATCGGTTCGCGCGAATGGGCGTTGGATACCGAGCCCACCGACGGACAGATTCAGGTGGCGCACAAGGGGCGTACGTGGTTCGAGATTGAGATGACCGGCGTCACGGCGCACGCGAGCCAGCCCTGGAAGGGCGCCGACGCCGTCGCCGCCATGTCCGAGGTCGTGTGTTCGCTTCGTCGCGCGTTTTCGGCGTTGCCCCCGCATGATGAGCTGGGGCCTTCGACTGTCACATTTGGTCAGATTGAGGGCGGCTACCGTCCCTATGTCGTGCCCGACCACGCCAAGGTCTGGGTCGACATGCGCCTAACGCCGCCGACCGATACGGCCGCTGCAACCCGCATGGTAGAGCAGGCCATCGCCGGTGCCGAGGCTGCGGTCCCCGGCTGCCATGGCAGCTATACCGTGACA
>CABUTP010000145.1 GCA_902494545.1 uncultured Collinsella sp.
GGTGAAATAGGGACTGTTTTACCAGTTAAAAGGTCTAATCAGTCCCTATTTCACCGCAACTGAAACAGGGGCGCTCTCCAAGAGAGCGCCCCTGCCGGGTTTCCATAGTACTGGCGAAACAGTTTTATAGTTCTGGCGAAGCAGTCCTTGAGATCCGCCTTGCCTTATGCCAAGAACTCCTTGGTGGTCGCCACGATGTTGGCGGCGTCCAGGCCATACTTGTGCAAGAGCTCGGCACCCGGGCCGGACTCGCCAAAGGTGTCGTTGACGCCGATCTTCTTGAGGGGCGTCGGGCACTGCTCGCACAGGACGTCGGCAACGGCGCTGCCCAGGCCACCGATCACGGAGTGCTCCTCGACGGTCACGACGTGGCCGGTCTTGGTGGCACTCTTGACGATCAGGTCGGCGTCGATGGGCTTGATGGTATGCATGTTGATGACCTCGGCATCGATGCCCTCGGCAGCGAGCTGCTCAGCGGCCTCGAGCGCCTCGCCGACCATCAGGCCGCAGGCGATGATGGTGACGTCGGTGCCCTCGCGCATGACGATGCCCTTGCCTACCTCGAACTTGTAGGTCTCGGGGTCGTTGATAACCGGCGAGGCCAGACGGGCGAAGCGCATGTACACGGGGCCGTCGCACTCGTAGGCGGCGCGCGTCACGGCGCGGGCCTCGACATCGTCGGCGGGAACAATCACGGTCATGCCGGGGATGACACGCATCAGGGCGATATCCTCGCAGCACTGGTGCGTGGCGCCGTCCTCGCCCACCGAGATACCGGCGTGCGTGGCACCGATCTTAACGTTAAGGTGCGGATAGCCGATGGAGTTGCGGACCTGTTCAAAGGCGCGGCCAGCAGCGAACATGGCAAAGCTGCTCGCGAAGGCAACGCGGCCGGTGGTCGCGATACCGGCGGCAACACCCATCAGGTTGCTCTCGGCGATGCCCACATCGAAGAAGCGGTCGGGGCAGGCCGCCTTGAACTTGCCGGTCTGCGTGGCGGCGGCCAGGTCGGCGTCGAGGACCACAAAGTCATCGTGCTCGTTGGCGAGCTCGACGAGGGCCTCGCCGTAGCTTACGCGCGTGGCGATTTTCTTGACGTCTGCCATCCTAGAGCTCCTCTCCGGCGGCCGTGAGCTCTGCCATGGCCTGCTCAAACTGTTCATCGTTGGGGGCCTTGCCGTGCCAACCAACCTGGTTCTCCATAAAGGAAACGCCCTTGCCCTTCATGGTCTCGGCGATAATGGCGGTCGGCTGACCCTTGGTGGCGCGGGCCTCGGCAAAGGCGGCGCGAATCTGATCGAAATCGTTGCCGTCGGCGAGCTCCACCACATGGAACTTAAAGGCGCGGAACTTGTCGGCGAGCGGCATGGGGTCGTTGACCTCCTCGACGGGGCCGTCGATCTGCAGGCCGTTGTGGTCGACGATCACGCAGAGGTTGTCGAGCTGCTGGTTGCCGGCAAACATGGCGGCCTCCCAGACCTGGCCCTCCTCGCTCTCGCCATCGCCCAGCAGGGCGTAGGTGCGGTAAGTATCGCCCCAGTGTTTGGCGGCAACGGCCATGCCTACAGCGGCGGAGATGCCCTGGCCGAGCGAACCGGTGGACATGTCGACGCCCGGGGTGTCGTTCATGTTGGGATGACCCTGCAGGTGGCTGCCGATGTGGCGCAGCGTCTCGAGATCCTCCTTGGGGAAGAATCCGCGCTCAGCGAGCACGGCGTACAGTCCAGGCGCGCAGTGACCCTTGGAAAGCACGAAGCGATCGCGGTCGGCCTTGCGGGGGTCGGCCGGGTCGACGTTCATTTCCTCAAAGTACAGATAGGTCATGATGTCGGCAGCGCCGAGCGAACCGCCCGGATGGCCGGACTTGGCAGCGTGCACGCCGGTGACGATGCCCTTCCTTACCTCGTTGGCAACCTTTTTGAGCTCTTCGTCGCTCATTGTGCCTTCCTTTCATCCTCTTTAGACAAGATGCGCACGGCACAGAAGGTCGTCCCAACCCAGCCGCGATGCACGTACGTCATTCATTATGCTGGAAACTGGAAGCTTTACCAGAGTATTTATCATTATTTGAACAATTGAGCAGGCAGAACCGCTGATGAAACGGTTTATCAATGTGAACGTCTTTTGGATGGAACGCAGTCGGCCCTACGCGTTAATGTCCTTGAAGCCCTCACCGAAAGTTTCTGTAACGTCGGCCACGGTCACGATGGCGCGCGGGTCGCGCTCGCGCACGATCGTCTTGAGCGTATTGAGCTCGCGACGGCTCACGATGACCATGATCACCGGTTTCTCGGCACCCGAGTACATACCGGTCGCCTTAAACTTGGTGCAGCCGCGGCCCAGGCCATACATGATGTCGGCCGCGATATCGGGAAACTTGTCCGAGATGATGAGCACCATACGGCGCCTGTTGCCGCCGTCGACCACAGCATCGATCACATAACCGCTAATGACCATCGAAAGGCCTGCATACAGCGCGTTTTCGACCGAGAAGACCGGGGCCGAGAGCGCGCACACGGCGACATCGATCGCCATGACGGTGGAGCCCACCGGTAGCGATGTGTTGCGCGAGATAATCTGACCGATGGTGTCCGCGCCGCCAGTGTTGGCGCCGGCGCGCAGCACCATGCCGTAGCCGATGCCCGTGATAATGCCGCCCCACATAGCGGGCAGCATCAGATCGGCATGTGCCAGCGGCGCCACAAACGGAGCGAACAGGTCGGTGAAAAAGCCCAGCAGCACAAAGCCCGTCGCCGTCTGTACCACGTAGAACATGCCACCCTCGCGCATAACGACCAGCAGCAGCAAGGCATTCATCACAATGGTTTGAATACCAACAGGCAGCGAGATGCCATGAGACGCACCGACCGCTTGTATAATCGTGGCGAGACCCGTAACGCCGCCGGCGGCAAGACCGTTGGGAATCAAAAACAGGTCCGTCGCGATAGCGGCCAGAGCACAGCCCAGCATAATCTTGGGCAGATCGTGAAAGAAGTTCAGCGAAAGAATGCGTTTGATGTCCAGACGATATGCCATGCTGCCTCCCTCAAAAAAGCGCACCCCGTCGGATGCGCTTTGAACTTCTTGCTGTATTCGATTCTACCGATTCACCGAGCAAATACCACCCCTGCGAAGTGTTTGCATCGACCCGGAGCCAACCATGTGTCTAGGCGCCCGAGCTTTCCGCATCGGCGTTGCCGGTTGCCCAGCGATGATAGCCGATCACAAACGGATCCAGATCGCCATCGTCGAGAACGGCCTCGACGTTGCTGGTCTCCACGCCCGTGCGCAGGTCCTTAACCATCTGGTACGGGTAGAGCACATAGCTGCGGATCTGGTTGCCAAAACCAATTGTGGTCTTGGGTCCGCGAATCTCATCCAGGGCCTCAGCGCGCTTTTCGAGCTCAATCTCGTACAGGCGCGCCTTGAGGATCTGCATGCACGCGGCCTTGTTTTGAATCTGGCTGCGCTCGTTTTGACACGTGACCACGATACCGCTGGGGAAATGCGTCACGCGCACGGCGGAGTCGGTGGTGTTGACACCCTGGCCGCCCGGGCCGCTTGCATGGTACACGTCGACGCGAATGTCATCGGGACTAATCTCGATATCGATATCGTCGGGCAGTACCGGAATGACCTCGACGCCGGCAAACGTAGTCTGGCGGCGCTTCTTGTCGTCGGTGGGGCTAATGCGCACCAGGCGGTGAACACCGGCCTCGGCACGAAGCATACCAAAGGCATCCTTGCCTTCGACGGTAAAGGTCGCGCGATCGATGCCGATAACCTCGGCCGCGGGGCAATCGTTGATGGTGACCTTCCAACCGCGGCGCTGGCAGTACTTCATGTACATCTTAAAGAGCATGAAGGTCCAGTCCTGGGCCTCCAAACCGCCCTGCCCGGGCTTGATGGTCACAATCGCGTCGCCATGGTCGAACTCCCCGGTAAACCAGCTCGCAAGCTCAAGCTCGTCGATGGCGCGGGAAAGGCGCTCCGCCGTGGCGGCAGCCTCCTCACGCAGCGCGGCAGCATCGGGGTCAGCGCCCATTTCCTCGGCAAGCTCCAGCGCGGCGCGAGCATCGGAAAGCTCACCGCGCGCCGTATCCACGGCGGCGATGTCCTCCTTGGCGCGTGCAATCTCCTCCATCGTGGCGCGAGCGGCATCGGCATCGTCCCAAAAGCCTGGGGCGACGCTTTTGGCCTCGAGCTCCGCCACGCGGGTGCGCTTCTCGTCCAAATGGAGATACGACTCGACCTCGCCGAGTCGGTCCGCAAACGCGTCCAACTCGGCGGGAGTTACCTCTAGAGTCTCGGCCATTAACGATTCCTGCCGTGGCAGTACTTAAACTTCTTACCGCTA
>CABUTP010000146.1 GCA_902494545.1 uncultured Collinsella sp.
CCCTGAAAACAATCCGCAGACCAGAAACGCCCCCGTTCGTAGCTCCGGAGGAGCAGAACGGGGGCGTTTCATTGGTCGAGGACGTTTTCAGGGGTTAACCCGTACGGCCTTCTACCGCCACGTAGCATTCAGGGTATCTGGAATGGACGGCGGCTTGACTACGAGCTGGGGCTGAAAAATCTGAACGGATGGGTGCCGTTGTTGGGAGCGCAGGCGTTGCTGGTGGCGATCACTTTGGGACTGGAATTTCCGCCTGCTAGTAAAAAGGCCTCCGGGGCTGTTGCTCTGGAGACCTTTCGTCTACTTGCAAATGCGCGCGTTAGTTGTTCTTGGTTAGACGCTCGACGTCGTGGGCGATCATGTATTCCTCGTCTGTGGGGATGACCATGACCGTAACGGAAGAGCCGGCGGCGCTGATGACATGCGGGCCGTTACCCACGGCCTCGCGGTTCCTGTTGTTGTCGATGCGCACGCCCAGCCACTCGAAGCAGTCGCAGAAGGCCTTGCGGATCGACCAGTCGTTCTCGCCGATGCCGGCGGTAAAGGTGATGGTATCCACGCCCGCCATAGAGGCAATCATGGAACCGGCCTGCTGCATAGCCTTGTAGGCGAACATATCGAAGGCGAGCAGGCAGCGCTCGTCGCCCTCGGAGGCGCGTGTACGGATGTCGCGGGCGTCGTTGGAGATGCCCGAGATGGCAAGCAGACCAGACTGCTTGTTCATCATGTCGTCGACTTCCTGGTAGCTGTAGCCGCCCTCGCGCTGGAGGTAGCACACGGTGGCAGGGTCAATGGAACCACAACGGGTGCCCATCATCAGGCCGTCGAGCGGCGTGAGCCCCATCGTGGTGTCGCGGCAAACGCCGTCCTCAATGGCGGCGAGCGAAGCGCCGTTGCCCAGATGGCACGAAAGCAGACGGTGGCAGCACGAGCCCAGAATCTCCTTTGCCATCATCCACTCGTAGCGGTGGCTCGTACCGTGGGCACCGTACTTTCGCACGTGGTACTTGTCGCACACGTCCTTGGGCAGCGCGTAGGTGTAGGCGACCTCGGGCATGGTCATGTGGAACGAGGTATCGAAGACGGCGACGTTGGGCAGCTCCGGATACTTCTCGCGGCAATATTCGATTGCCGCGGCCTCGCCGTAATTGTGCAGCGGGGCGAGCGGGGCCACCTCAAGGATCTTAGCCATGACCTCATCGTCGACGACCGCGGAATCATCGAAGTGCCAACCGCCCTGAACGATGCGATGCCCAATGCCATCGATCGTAAAGTCGGTCTTCTCGAGCTCCTCGAGCACGCGAGCGATAGCAGAGCGATGATCGGGGAAGGGAACCTCCTCGGTCTGCTTGGTGCCACCGTTCTCGGAGTGACCAAAGATGCCCATCTCCGATCCGATACGCTCGCAGTTGCCCTTGGCGAAAACCTCGCGGGTATCGGTATCCAAAAGCTGATATTTAAGGCTCGAGCTGCCGGCGTTGACAACAAGTACGTTCATGAGACTCCTTCGTGATTACAGTACGGTCGGCAAACCTATAAGGCGGCCGTACCTTTAATAAGAAGTTATCAGAATTCAATAAATATCTATTAAGCTCTTCGCCCAAAGAGCATAAAAGGGGGCTGAACGGCGCAAGGCCATCCAGTCCCCTCCCCTTGCATCAATTACTTACCGCTGACGATGCGCTCGACGTCGGAAGCGATCATGAACTCCTCGTCCGTGGGGATGACGAAGATCTTAACCTTGGAATCCTTGGCAGACAGGCACCAAGCGCCGTCGCCACGCAGGGCGTTACGGGCATGGTCCATCTTGACGCCCATAAAGGCCAGACGGTCGGCCACGCCAGCGCGGACAGCGGGAGCGTGCTCGCCGATGCCGGCGGTAAAGACCAGGGTGTCCATGCCGCACATGGAAGTGGCCATCTCGGCGGCCTTGGCGGCAATCTTGTAGACGAACATATCGAAGGCGAGCTGAGCCTCGGGGTCGCCGGCAGCGGCGAGTTCCTCAACGTTGCGGCAGTCGTTGGTCTTGCCGCCGGTCACAGCCAAAAGGCCGGACTTCTTGTTCATCATCTCGTCGACCTCGTCGAAGGTGTAGCCGCCTTCGCGCTGCAGGTAGCACACGGTAGCAGGGTCGATGGAACCGCAGCGGGTGCCCATCATGACACCGTCGAGCGGCGTCAAGCCCATGGTGGTGTCCATGCACTTACCGTCCTCGATGGCGCACAGGGAGGCACCGGAACCGATGTGGCACACGACGACCTTGCGGGCCTCGCCGTTGGTCATCTCGGCAACCTTCTTGGAGATGTAGCGGTAGCTGGTGCCGTGGGCGCCGTACTTACGGATGTGCAGCTTGTCGCAGACGTCCTTGGGCAGGGCGTAGGTCTTGGCGACCTCGGGCATATTGAAGTGGAAAGCGGTGTCATAGACCGTGACGTTGGGCAGGTCGGGATACTGCTCGAGGCAGTACTCGATAACGTTGGCCTCGGGGTTGTTGTGCAGCGGCGCCAGCGGAGCGACCTCGCGGATCTTGGCGAGGACGTCCTCGTCGACGAGGGAGGAATCGCCGAAGTACCAGCCACCCTGAACGATACGGTGACCAATGCCCTCGATCTTGACGCCGTTGGCCTCGAGGTCCTTCAGAACTACCTCGATGGCGACCTTGTGGTCGGGGAACTCGATGTTCTCGGTCACCTTCTTGGAACCGTTGGCAGCGTGGGTGAAGGTGCCGCCGGTAAAGCAGACGCGCTCGCAGGAGCCCTTTGCGGACACCTTGTGGGACTTGGTATCGATGACCTGATACTTAAGGGTCGAAGATCCTGCGTTGACGACCAGAACGTTCATGTGTCTCCCTACTAACAGGCGGTGTGGCGCCGCCAGGTTACATACGCTTCAATAATAAACCCAAACGCCCTCGCGCTCGGGTTTATTGCGTTGATATATAAGTTATCGGTGCCTAAATACGCATGGCCTTTGACTTGTAAGACGAAATAGCGCGGGGATATACACCAAAGAAGAAATCCCGAGCGCGACAAGCAATATGACTCGAATGTCCGCGATGCTGCCCAACGCAGCATTGAACAGATAGAAAAGGATGGCACCCACCGCCACCATCTGACTTTGAACCGAAATCAGTGAACAGCGCATCGAAGAATCGGCGGCATTTTGAAAAATTGAGTATTTAATTGGAGCAAATAACGAGTAGGCGACCGTCTGCAACACATAGAACACGGGCAGCAAATAGATCGGAGTAAAGGGAATCAAAAATAGAGCAGTCAGGGAAAGGCGCACGATGCCGCAAATACGCGCAAAACGGCTCTTGTCAACATGAGCAATCACACTGGGCACAATAAGCCCCATGGAGGCCGAGGCAAGGAGCTGGACCGCAATGATCACACCCGAAGCGACGGCATTCATTCCGCGGCCCACAAGCAGCAGTGAGAAAAAGTCTTCCAGGGCGACAAAAGCAAATGCTTGAGAACAGTCCATGATGAACGCTGAACGAAGAATTCCGTTACACGCAATAGCGGCACCGATCATCTTCGGGCTAATTCCACGCTCAGGTGTCCCCGCAGTGCCCCCTCTTCGCATCTCTGGAATGCAGACAACAACAACCAACGTCAACACCATTGCGATGATATCTGCCGAAAGACCAATGAGATATGCACCGGCAGACGAAATGAAACCGCCCACGCAAGCGGAGATGGCATAAGAGGCATAGAAAACAAATCGCTCAACGACATTAAGTCTTACGAGCTGGTCCTGAGAGACGCTGTCAATGTAAATCGCTTCTATGGATCCGCTCACACATGCAACTGCAAATCCTTTGAGAGCAAACGCGCCGATTAAAAGCAGAGGAGAACGGGCGAAAAGTAGGGCGGCGTAGTATCCAAGCATTCCCACGACGCCAACGAGACCGCTTGTCTTTCGTCCAAACCTGTCAGCAATATAACCAGTAGGAACCTCAAGAATGAACTTACTCACTTGGTATGCAATCATCATGCTAGAAATCGCCACCATCGAGAATCCGACGAATTCAAGGTAAACCGTCAGAAAATACAAAATGGTGCTGAAGTTCGACAGAAAAACGAACGTCATATAAAGCAAAACCGTACGGTTTTTCATGCTCCGCCCTCCAAGAGCCAGCAATCTAAATCGGATTCTTGGAAAAGCATGAGGGCAAAGCCGTCAGCTATGTGTTACAAGGCGTCAATAATCACTTGACGTCTCGAAGCCAATTAATCTCACGAAGCAAGATGACGCAATAGGTGCAGAAAAACCGTCTGGTGTCGATCGGTCCAGGCATTTTGTCGATAGCAAAAGTAGA
>CABUTP010000147.1 GCA_902494545.1 uncultured Collinsella sp.
AGTTGCTCATTATAGGAGCGCGCCTGCAGCAGAATGCGCTCGCGCTCCTCTTCGGAGAGCGCATCCACGGTGCTGGACACCGTGCTGATCTGGTTGAACACGCCCGAGGCCTCGAGCCGATCCAAGATCCACGGCCAGGTCATAAGGCCCACGCCAATAAGGATGATGACGATGGTGATGAGCCGGTCGGCCCAGCGCGGCAGTCGCTTGCGACGGCGCTTGGGCTTTGGTTGAGGTTTGGGCTGAGGGCTTGAGCCGCCGTTGTCCGCGGCGTTACTGCTCTTCATATGTTTGGCGCCCTGCACCATCGCCGGTCACTCCTCTACAACTCAAGTTGTCTGAACAAATAATAGCCGATTAGCGAGCTCATGCGCTGCGCAACGCAGCCTGGCAACATTGCGCAGTGCAAGTATGGGCCCGCATTTGAGTTTTCAAAATATCCCGAATCGGCTGGGCGATTCGGGATACAATGGCAATAGAAAACGACGCATCCCGCGTAAGTGTTCGAAAGCGCGGGCGGCCTAGTTTTCTGGTTTTGTTAAATGCCCGGGCCTCTAACCCCGGGCATTCTTATTTGCGCTTGTTGCAGCGCAAATGCCTTCTACCGTCCGCACCGCGCGTGCGCCTACGGACCTTAAACCGAACCTCATACGAGTCAAGAAACGCGATGACGAACGAGCCTACCGCCGCGAGGGCGGCGAGCGCGTTAAGGAATTTCAGCATTTGGGGACCTCCGATCGAGTCGTCGGCCGCCCGCGCACGGAATGCGTCGTAAGGGTATTTTACTGCGAGCACTCGCACTTACAGCTGGTAAACGCAATATTTGCAAACATTTGTTCGCTAATCATACGCTCGATCATACGAGCGACGGCGCCCCGGCTGCGCTGTTCAAAAAGAACGGGGCAAACTCCAGTGCGGAGTCTGCCCCGAAAAGTGAATGGCAAAGCAAGAACGTGGATAGACGAGAAAAGTGTCCGCAAGTCTCATGGCCATCACATCCCACCTGCCAAAGGGATGGGTGAGTGAGCGTTACTCCTGCTCGGACTCCTCAGCCTGCTTACGGCTGCGGATGAGGTGCGCCACGCCGATGCACAGCACCGCGCCACCAGCGATCCAAGTGAAGGTCACGCCGTTAAGACCGGTCAGCGGGAGGCCGAAGCCCTTCTTGTTCTGGACGGTAAGAGTGACGGTGCCGCTATCAAAGGAGGGGGTGGCGACGAGGTCAGAGCCATTCTTGGATGTGGTCACCTGCAGCGCATTCGCGCCCTCGTTCTGATCAAGACCCGTGGCAGTAATGGTGAACGTGAAATCGGACAGGGTGTTATAGCCGTCGAGCGTATGGGTCTCCTTGACCGTATAGGTGCCAGCATCGAGGCCCTTGACGCTGATTTCGCCCTTATCATCAGTCGTAAACTCATAAGCAGTATCGCCAAAAGAGCCGTCCTCTTGGACATACTGGATGCCAGTACCCTCGTCGGCACCGGTCGCCTGGATGGTGAACTTTACGCCCGAGAGCTTAACGTCGGAATCAGCAGAGTCTTCCTTGACGAGCTTGAGTGCATAGGTGTAGTCGCGCACGGTGTCGGGCACGGATTCGCCCTTGCCATCATGGCCGGGGTTGTTGGAGTAGATGAGCTTGACGGTATTCTCATTGCCCTCGCCACCGACAACGACCTTTTTAGCCTTGGCGGGATCAAGTTTGGCGGTGTAGGTCACAACGATCTTGGAATTCGGCGTGACGGTTGCGCCCGAACTCTTAAGATCATCGAACGTGACAGTCAGAAGGTTATTGCCGTTCTCCTGGTCGTAGGAAACAGCGTACTTGTCAGGATCAATCTTAGCCCCATCGACCTTAACCTCAACAGAAGCCTGATTGGCAGTCAGGCCGGCAGAGAGCTCGTCATGGAACTGATAGTAATACGTATCGAATGTATCGACGTTCTTAGCGACGGTACCGGTAAGCTGGTACTCAACATTCTGGCCCATCTGGGAGTCAGCCTTGTCGGCCCAATTGCTGTTGGACTTGTCGTCCATGACCTTCTTCTCGACCGTGGGGATGTCCGTCTTCTCGGCAACCTCCACAGCACTGCCGCCCACGACGGCGAAAATCGGCGAGGTACCGGTCTGCTTCTTATCGGCGTAATTGTCCTTGGCTCCAATCGATGCGGCGTCGGTCATGAACAGGTAATACCCCTTGTTCGTGGCGGTAAAGGCGGCGCCGGCATCAAAAGCCTCACCGGTCGGGGGCACGGCTTTTTCGACAGCCAGGGCAATCTTATTGAGAAGATTATCCTTCTCCACGACCGTGGTAGCAGTGGTATCCGCAATCGTCTTGGAAAGGTAGTCGGCAACCTCCTGCGCGGTCGAGGCATCGGAGATGCCCGACCCGCTCTCGCCCTTAAGGACCCCCAGGACGGCATCCTCCGCTTCATCGCTCGCCCAGCTGACATTGGACACGACCTTCTTTCCGTCCTTGTCCAAGACGTCGGCCTTAAAGATCTGATACGCCTTGAACTTGGTGGCTCCGTTGTTCGCGTTCTGCGTGATGGTGATGGTGTTGTCGCCCTCCGCAGCAAACGCCATGGTCACCGGGGCCATAACTCCGCCGAAGCTCAACGCTGCTGTGAGGCCGGCGGTTACTGCCAGGCGTGCGATGTTCTTGCTCATGCTCATCTTCTTTTCCTCCGTTTTCCGGTTGGTTCTCATTCGATCGGTCATCGTCTGTCTGTGTCTTAGCATCTGCTTCGCTATGTCTCGCCCCGCTCTCTGTGGGGCTGCCAGCTACTCTTTATGGCTGCCACCTCCCCGCTTGACCAGGAGCGCGACCACGATGAGCGCGGCTCCGGCGACCGCTGCGGCGGCCGCGGCGTACATTGCCATATCACCAGTCGAGGGCATAAAGCCTCCGGTGAAGATGCTAGGGGGCGTGCCGGCGGGCGAGTTGATGATCGACGCCTCCAGACTGCCCGTCGACCCGTCCGCGCTGTCGGCGCGCAGGGGCGACTCGGCCGTGATGGTGAGTTTGGGCTTGGCGGCGGCCACCTGGTCGACGTCCAGGCCCTCGGCCTTGACCGTCACGGAGCGCGTGCCCTCAAAGGCGGTGTAGCCCTTGGGCGCCTTGAGCTCGCAGACCTCCAGCTTGCCCGAGTCCACGCCCGAGACGGTCACGCGGCCGTCCTCGCCCGTGGTGACGGTGGCCTTACCCTCCGCATCCCACGTGCCGTCGGCCGCCAGCGTGCGACCGCGGTCGTCGGCGATGCTCAGGACCGCCCCGGCAAGCGGCTTGTCGCCGTCGCTGCCGCGCTTGGTGAGCGCGAGATCCCAGGTGTAGGCGCGCGCATCGTCGCTCGGCGTGCGGGTGAATCCGGCGTCGCTGGACTGGTCGGCAAAGGGAGAGCGCGGGTAGCGCAGGTAGACCTCGTTGGGGTTGCCCTTCGCGATGCCGTGGCTGCATGCGCTGTTGAGCGGCGCATTGTACACGGCGACCACGCGGGCGCCCGCGGTAAAGGCGTCGGCCCCGCCGAGCGCGGCGATGAGGTCGCCGGTGCGCACGGTGAAGGTCTTACCGTCGGCCGCTACCTTGGTGGCGCACTGGGCCGTGATGTCGGTCCAGCCCTTCGCGGGCTCGGTGCCGGCGCGGCCGTCCTTGCCGGTCTGGACCGCGTCAAAACCGCCGTCCGTGCCCGCCGCCACGTACACACGCATGCTCGCGGCCACCTTGGAGGGGTCGAGTCCCGCGCTCATGGTGTCAACGAACCGCACCGTATAGGTGTCGTAGGCCGTGAGGCCCACCGGGACCGTGGCAGAGAGGCGCCAGTACAGGTCGTCGGCGACCGTGGCGTCGGCGGCCTTCTGCCAGGCGGCGGTGCCGTCCTCCAGCACATGCTTTTGGACCTTGGGGGTCGCCGCCTTGGGCTTGACGGTAACGGCGCTGCCGCCCACCAGGGCCATGATCGGCGCGGTGCCGGCCTCGTTCTGGGATATGGCGTCGTCGTCGGCGACGATGAGCCAGTAGCCGCAGGACAGCTCGGCCGTCGTGCCCGCGTTAAGAGCCACGGACACGGCACCAGGGCTCTGGAGGGAACGAGCGAGCTGTGCGCTCAGTGCGCTCGTAAGGTGGGAATCGGCGTTGAGCCACTCGGCAGCTTCCTGCGCGGTGGTCTGGGAATTGGGCATGCCGGCGCTGTGCAGCACGGGCAGGACGGCGTCGCGCGCGGCGTCGTTTGCCCAGGCGAGGTCGGTGGCGA
>CABUTP010000148.1 GCA_902494545.1 uncultured Collinsella sp.
ATGCGATGGTAAGATGCTTTACGTGTGTAAAGAGGAGATTTGCCATGAGCAAGACAATAGTTAGGCCCACGCTATCGCTGGGCAACCACATCTATCTGTATCGCCTGCTGCGCGATGCGATTGGATGCGGCAAGCAAACGTTTATGACGCAGGTCGAAGAGGCGCTCGCCGCGGGCGACATGACTGCTTATGACCTGGGCTTCGAGTCCACGCGCGAGCTGCTCGAGGAGCTCGACGACTGCATTAAGTTGACTGTCTTTAAGGGCGGTCGCCTGTATGCCACCGTCATCGCCAACGATGCCTGGGATACCGCCCTTGCCAAGGGCGAGGATAAGCCCAAGGCAGCCAAGGGAGCCAAGCAGTCCTACAAAAAGAAAAAGCGCGGCGAGAAGGACCTCAAGGCCGTGCGCCCCAAGCACGTTAAGCGTCCCGAGCCCGTAGTTGAAGCTGTGCCGGAGCCCGAGCCCGAGACAGAGATCGAAGTCGCTATTGAGGTAACGGCAGAAGCCGAAGCCGAAATCGCCGCCACGACCGATCCCAAAGTCATATCCGAGCAGGAAGCCACTACGGAGCTCAACGAGGCTCCCAAGTCGACACCCGAAGAAGCCGCTAGCCAACCTGAAGCGCCTGCGCTCCAAAACAGCGATGTCTTTGGCGACGAGGCCGAGGACGATCAGCCCGACGAGCCCGCCGATCAAGACGCTACCGAGGCGGCATCGGAGCCCGAGGCGCCGCAGCCTGCCATCTCGCTCACGGTCGTCTATGACCCCGAGAACGCAAACGCCGGCATCACCACCATGGCATCCACGCCCATCGAGGCAAAGTCGAGCGTCGAGAACGAGAACGCGACGCAGGTTGAGGTTGAAACCGCAGTTGCAGACGCGCCCGTCACCGTGAAGCCCGCAGATTCCGAGATCAAGCCGGAAGTAACGTCGGAGCCCGCACCCGTCGTCGAATCCGTGCCCGCCGCTGCTTGCGATCAAATTCCCGCATCCGCACCGGCTTCGGCACCCGCAGCGGCCCCAACCCCCGCACCCGTAGCGCCCGCCATCCCCGAGGACTTCCCCGTCGATTTCGCAACCGAAGTCTTCTGCCCCGGCCCGCTTCTGCACCAGTTGTCGACCTATCTCCCCTACGGCGCCGACACGCTCGGCATCGTCGGCGAGTACTACTGGATCGCCCGCGAGCTCGGTACCATCGAGGCCGCGCGAAACCGCGCAAGATTCCCCCTGCGCTACACGCAGGCCGGCGAGCGCCGCGAGGTTGCCGTGCGCATCCGCCGCAACACCACCGGCGGTCTCGGAGCCACCTGGACCATCGACAAAGTCGAAGAACCAAACGAATAGCAAGACGCGGCGAACGCCACAAAACGTTCGCCGCGTTTTTATTTTTTCCAGGTTGAGCATAAGTCAGCGAAAATGTCCCAGAGCGAGCAAGGTGACGTGAAAGAGGAGCGCCGCGTACTTTGGTACGCAAGCGACGATTGAACGTCAGATTGCCGCTCTGGGACATTTGCAGCGTCGAGCAGTTACGCGGTTTGGAAAACCGCGTAACAAATTAGTCGCGCGTCAGCTTGCGGTGGATACGATGCGGTTGGGCTGCGTCCTCGCCCAAGCGCTCGATACGGTTGGCCTGATAGGCCTCGAAGTTGCCCTCGAACCAATACCAGTTGCCCGGATTCTCGTCGGTGCCCTCCCACGCCAGAATGTGCGTGGCGACGCGGTCCAGGAACATACGATCGTGGCTAATGACCACCGAGCAGCCCGGGAACTCGAGCAGCGCCGCTTCGAGCGAGGACAGCGTCTCGACGTCGAGGTCGTTCGTGGGCTCGTCGAGGAGCAGCAGGTTGCCGCCCTGCTTGAGCGTAAGCGCCAAGTTCAGACGGTTGCGCTCGCCGCCGGAGAGCACTCCGGCGCGCTTCTGCTGGTCCTGGCCCTTAAAGCCAAAGCTCGCCACATAAGCGCGGCTCGGAACCTCGGTCTCGCCGACCATCATGTGGTCCAGGCCGTCCGAGACGACCTCCCACAGGTTCTTATCGGGATCGATGCCGGAACGGTTCTGGTCGACGTAAGAAATCTTGACGGTCTCGCCCACCTCGAGCTCGCCCGAAGTCAGCGGCTCCAGACCCACAATCGTCTTGAACAGCGTGGTCTTACCGACACCGTTGGGGCCGATGACGCCCACGATGCCATTGCGCGGCAGGGTGAACGAAAGGTCATCGATGAGCACGCGGCCATCGAACTCCTTGTGCAGATGATGGGCCTCGAGAACCTTGTTGCCCAGACGCGGCCCGACGGGAATGCGGATATCGGTCCAGTCGAGCTTCTGGCTTGCGCGCGCCTCGGCCTCCATCTCCTCATAGCGAGCCAGACGGGCCTTGTTCTTGGCCTGGCGAGCCTTGGGCGAGCTGCGTACCCACTCGAGCTCAGCCTCCATGCGCTTGGCGAGCTTGGCGTCGCGGTTGCCCTGCGCCTCGATACGGGCGGCCTTGGTCTCCAGATACGTGGAGTAGTTGCCCTTGTAGGGATAAAGGTGACCGCGGTCGACCTCGCAGATCCACTCGGCAACGTTATCCAGGAAGTAGCGATCGTGTGTGACGGCAAGCACCGCGCCCTGGTAGTTATGCAGGAAGTGCTCGAGCCACAGGATCGACTCGGCGTCCAGGTGGTTCGTGGGCTCGTCGAGCAGCAGCAGGTCGGGAGCCTCGAGCAGCAGCTTGCACAGGGCCACGCGGCGGCGCTCGCCGCCGGAAAGCACGTTGACCGGCATGTCGGAATCGGGCAGCTGCAGGGCGTCCATGGCCTGGCCGAGCTTGGAATCGATATCCCAGCCGTCGGCGGCGTCGATCTCGTCCTGGAGCTTTCCCATCTCAGCCATGAGGGCGTCCATGTCGCAGTCCGGGTCGCACATCTCCTCGCCGATCTTGTTGAAGCGATCGACCTTGGCGATCATGTCGCCAAATGCCATGCGCACGTTCTCGATGACGGTCTTGTCGTCGTCGAGCGGCGGCTCCTGCTGCAGGATACCCACGGTGTAGCCGGGGGTAAGCCTGGCATCGCCGTTGGAGACCTCCTCGATGCCGGCCATGATCTTGAGCAGGGTCGACTTGCCCATACCGTTGGGGCCCACGACGCCGATCTTGGCACCGGGGTAGAAGCTCAGGGTCACGTCGTCAAGGATTACCTTGTCGCCATGGGCCTTGCGAGCCTGATACATGCTGTAGATAAACTCCGCCACAGTCATTTCTCCTTATCTAGCTGCGGAAATCTTCATTCCTCTCTCCGTTTTGGAAAAAACGGAGAGGCAATCCGCGCATTCTAATAAAAAGGGGCATGGCTGCCCATACCCCCTAATACTACCTGGGAAAAGTCCCCCGGAACATACTATGAACTGCGTACGCTAGTTTTCCGCAACCTTAACGAGCGGCTCGCTGCGATTTGCGCCACAGCAGATACGAGTAGACGTAGATGGCTCCGACCGAACCAAACGCCAGAACCGCAATCACCGCGGCGACGACTTCACTCGAAAGCACCGCACCTGCCACGCCCATCACAATCAGGCCAACACCCAGCACCATAAAGCAGGCACCGCCAAAGCGCTGCGTACGGCGCCAGTTCTCGGGATTGGCAAGCGCCCAAGGCGTCTTGATACCGAGCGTATAGTTCTGCTTCACACGCGGCAAGTAGTTGCCTACGCCGATGAACAGCAAACCGACAGCACCGGAAATCAGCACGTTGACCGAACCGACCGCCGGCACCACGCCCCAGACCGTAAGCTCTCCCAGCCAGCTTACGGCACACATGAACAAGGTGAAGACGATTACGAAACCCTGATAGAACTTGCCCGAGGTCCGATACGCCTCGCCCCTGGGGTCAACGCGTGGCACCACGTAGAACATTGCAAGAAGTGCCAGAGGCAGCATACCGAGCGCGGAGGCCATCCAGCTAGGGCCCCAACCGTCGACGGCGCCGTTCGCTCCCCAGTGCGTGGGGATCTGCGTCGGCAAGCTCGGCATCACTATGAGGTGCGCTACGACATTGGCGACGCACAGAGCGATCAGCGCAATCCACACACGCCGCGATACCCCCGTGGCGTGAATGCCCTTGTTTTCGTTATTCATCCTTATCACCTTCCGTGTTTGTAAAGCCCATAAACCAACCGATCAAGTCCTGCATGACGGTGGTGTTTAAGCTGTATACGATGTTTTGGCCATGGCGCTCGTCGGTCACCAACCCGGCATTTTTGA
>CABUTP010000149.1 GCA_902494545.1 uncultured Collinsella sp.
AGGCCGCGACCCATGAAGGCGGCGTTCTTGGTCTCGAACTTGCCGGCATAGCCCGGGTCGAAGCCGGCGGACACGTCGGAGGAGAGCATACGGCTGCGGGCGAGCGCGCGGCGCAGAGCCAGCGGGCTGTCCTCGCCGGCGAGCATCATGATCTCGGCGACGGTGTTCTCGAAGAAGCGACTCGTCATGCCGGTGGCACCCACGGAACCGATCTCCTCCTTGTCGACGATGAGCGTGATGCTCGTGCGCTCCACGTTGGTGACGTTGATCTGGGCGAGCATGGAGGGGTAGGCACAGACGCGGTCGTCATGGCCATAGCCCAGAATCATGGAGCGGTCGAGGCCCATGTCGCGGGCGGGGCCGGCGGGCACGACCTCGATCTCGGCGGAGAGGAAGTCCTCCTCCTCGACGTCGTACTGCTCCTTGAGGATATCCAGGAACATCTGCTTGACGGGCTCCTTGGGGGCGTCCTTGTCGTCCTCGTCAAACTTGACGGGGCGGCCGCCCACGATCACGTCGAGGATCTCGGCATCGACGGCATCCTTGGCGGGCTTGGCCATCTGCTCGCTCGAGAGGTGGATCAGCAGGTCGGAGATGGTAAAGACCGGGTCGTCCGCCTTGTCGCCGACGTTGATGTCGACGGTGGTGCCGTCCTTTTTGCAGATGACGCCTACGAGTGCGAGCGGGGAGGCCACCCAGTGGTAGCTCTTGACGCCGCCGTAGTAGTGCGTGTCGAGGTAGGCCATGTCGCCGGCCTCGAAGGCGGGGTTTTGCTTGAGGTCCAGGCGCGGCGAGTCCACGTGGGCGCCCAGGATGTTAAATCCCTGCTCGAGCGGGGCGGTGCCCAGATTGACGAGCATAAGGTCCTTGCCGTGGTTAGCGGCATACACCTTGTCGCCTGCCTTAAGCTCGCGGCCTGCGGCGATTACGGTCTCCAGGTCGACGTATCCCGCCTCCTCGGCCATCTTGATGCCGGCCTTGACGCACAGGCGCTCGGTCTTGTTCTCGCTCAAAAACTGCTTATAGCCGCGGCAAAGCTCCTCGAGCTCCTCGATTTGCTGTGGGGTGTACTTTTTCCATGCGCAGGGACGCTCCATGACGCAGGCTCCTTTCGGATCGATCGTGCTGGTTGATGTACCGTGAGCCATCGTATCACGCGCGGGCTCACGGTGGCGGGGGAGCTTGATGTGCGGTGGCCGCGGGGCGGGGAGCGTGTAAACTGGTGTGAGCAAACCGTGCCCAGCCCAAAGCGAGGTATTCAATATGTCTGACAAGCGCCGCACCTTTGCCGTTATCGACGGCAACTCGCTCATGCACCGCGCCTTCCACGCCGTGCCGCCGACCATGAACGCGCCGGACGGTCGTCCCACCAACGCGATCTTTGGCTTTTTGAATATGTTCCTCAAGATGATTGACGCCTTTAACCCCGACGGTGTGGTCGTGGCGTTTGACAAGGGCAAGCCGCGCGTGCGCATGGAGATGCTGCCGCAGTACAAGGCCCAGCGCCCGCCTATGGACCCCGATCTGCACGCGCAGTTTCCCATGATTAAGGAGCTGCTCGCCGCGCTCAACGTGCCGATCTTGCAGTCCGAGGGCTGGGAAGGCGATGACATCCTGGGCACTATGGCGCGCCTGGGCGAGCAGGCCGGCTGTGACATGCTGCTGGTGACCGGTGATCGCGATATGTATCAGCTCGTGACCGAGCACGTCAACGTGGTCTCGACCCGCAAGGGCCTGTCCGACGTGGCTATCATGACGCCCGAGAGCGTGGACGATCTGTATCACGGCATCACGCCGGCGCTCGTGCCCGATTTTTACGGTCTGAAGGGCGATACGTCCGATAACATCCCCGGCGTGCCGGGCATCGGCCCCAAAAAGGCGAGCGCGCTCATTGCGCAGTACGGTAGCCTGGACGAGGTCATCGCACACGCCGACGAGGTCAAGGGCAAGATGGGCGAAAACCTGCGTGCGCACATCGACGATGCCCTGCTGAGCCGCAAGGTCGCGACCATCCGCACCGATGCGCCCGTTGAGCTCGATTTTGAGGCGACGTCCTTCCCGGCGTTTTCTGCCGATGAGGTTTCCGCGGCGCTGGGTACGCTTGGTATCACCGCCATGCAGAACCGTTTCTTGGCGCTGATCGGCGGCGAGGGCGGGGCTGCTGCCTCCAGTGTGTTTGAGATACCTGCTATGGTTCGCGCAGCCGCCGGCGATGCCGACGCGCTTGGTGCCGTTGCGGCTGAGGTCTCCCGCGCGATTGATGCCGGCGAGTGGGTCGCCGCCGTGGTGGACGACGACAAGGAAGAGGGCGCGCTCTTTGGACTGACGCGCACGCTGTGGTTGGCGACGTCCAAGGGCCTGTTCGCGCTCGAGGAAGGCGACAGCGGCG
The DNA here is from genome assembly GCA_902494545.1 of uncultured Collinsella sp. Classification (GTDB taxonomy): domain Bacteria; phylum Actinomycetota; class Coriobacteriia; order Coriobacteriales; family Coriobacteriaceae; genus Collinsella. Next base: position 2,390 of record CABUTP010000149.1, read on the forward strand.
CGGCGGCTGAGGTTGAGGGCTTCAACTTCGTCCACGGCGTGATTGCCGGCGTGCTCGCGCGCCTGTTTATGGAGGGCCGCGTGGCGAGTCCGGATATGAAGGCGCTGCTGCACGAGCTTTCGCCTATCGATTCCTCTGAGCCCGAGCTCATGGACCCGCTGTCTGCCGATTCCACGCGCATCTTCGATACCGTGGTTGCCGCCTACCTGCTGGATTCCGACCGCTCCGAGTTCGATGAGGCGTATCTGGCCGATACCTATCTGCAGATGTCGCTGCCTGCGGCGCGCGGTGCAGAGGGTGCCGGCGAGGACGCTCCTGCACCCGCCGCCCGTACGGCGGCCTTGACGCTGGCGCTGGTCGCACCGCTGCGCGACCGCATGACCCGCGAGAACGCCGTCAACGTGTTCGATGGCATCGAGATGCCGCTTGTGCCGGTTCTTGCCAAGATGGAGCGCGCGGGCATGCTCGTGGACCCCGATCGGCTGCACAGTCTGTCCGAGGGTCTGGCGACCCAGATTGCCGAGGTCGAGCGCAGTATTCGCGACCTGGCGGGTGACGAGACCTTTAACATTGGCAGTCCCATGCAGCTCTCGCATGTGCTGTTTGACGTTATGGGGCTTCCGACCAAAGGCCTCAAGAAGACTAAGCGCGGCTACTATTCGACCAATGCCAAGGTACTGAGTGATCTTGCTCGCGACCACGAGATTGTTCGTCTGATCTTGGACTGGCGTGAGAAGTCCAAGATTAAGTCGACCTATCTGGACACGCTAGGTCCGCTGCGCCGCGGTGACGGTCGCGTACACACTACGTACAACCAGACCATCACCGCGACGGGGCGTCTGTCTTCGAGCGACCCCAATCTGCAGAACATCCCGACGCGCTCGGAGCTGGGCCGCACCGTCAAGACGGCGTTCTCGGCAGGCGAGGGCAGCGTCTTTTTGGCGGTGGACTACTCGCAGATCGAGCTGCGTTTGCTGGCGCATCTTTCGGGTGATGAACATCTGGTACGTGCCTTTAACGAGGGTGAGGACTTCCATGCCGAGACGGCCGCGCGCGTATTTGGCGTGCCGGTGTCCGAGGTGACACCCGATCTGCGCAGTCGCGCCAAGGCCGTGAACTTTGGCATCGTGTACGGCCAGCAGGCCTACGGTCTGTCGCAGTCGCTGCATATCTCGATGGCCGAGGCGCGCGATATGATCGATCGCTACTACGAGGCCTACCCGGGCGTGCGTACGTTCCTCGACAACGTGGTGGCGCGTGCCAAGCAGACGGGCTACGCCGAGACCATGTACGGTCGTCGGCGTCATATTCCGGAGCTCAAGGCCAAAAACCCGCAACTCCGTGGCTTTGGTGAGCGCACGGCCATGAACCATCCCATGCAGGGCACCGCGGCCGACATCATCAAGATCGCCATGGCCCGCGTAAGCCGCCGCCTGGAAGAAGAGGGCTTTGCCGCCCACATGATTCTGCAGGTACACGACGAACTTGACTTTGAGTGCCCGGTCGACGAAGTCGAGCGCCTGACAGCCATGGTCCAAGACGCCATGGAACACGTCGTAGACCTACGCGTACCCCTAATCGCCGAAGCTTCGACTGGAGTAACCTGGGCAGACGCCAAATAAGGGCACACCCACAATCCCAAAGTAATCAAGACCGGAAGGGGGGCTCCTTGCCAACAAGGAGCCCCCCTTCATTCAATTAAATTCAGCCAAAGTATCTAGGCGCCAAGACGCCATCCAGGCGGCAAACAAGTCAACGTAGCCATGCCCGGGGCCGGCCGTTTGATTTTTGTAGATTCCGCACGAGCCGAAGGCCACTTAATGTGGCCTTCGAGCGAGCCC
>CABUTP010000150.1 GCA_902494545.1 uncultured Collinsella sp.
AGGCCCGGAACAGAGTTCTGCTCATGCAGCAGATACGGAACGCCCGCGCCCTTGCACCACCCCAGCAGCGGAACCTCGACATAGGCACCAAAACCAATGGCGGCATCGGGCTTGCCGACCTTTGAGAAATGACTGGCGAGCGCACGCTTGGCTTTGTTGACACGCCACAGCGAGGTCAGCGCCGTCCAAGGACGGGAGCGGTCGAAGCCCGTGACCGTAATGGGCACAAAATCAAACCCAGCCTCGGGGACCAGACGACCCTCGAGCTTGCGCGACTGGCCCACGAACACAACGTGGTGGCCACGGTCACGGAGCTCTTCGGCCAAGGCGAGCGCGGGGTTGATGTGCCCTGCCGTGCCGCCGGCTGCAATAGCAACGGTCATTTTATCGGTCATGGTAGTCCCTTCGTACACGCGGTCCCTGGCCGTCGGTACGCAGACGCGCCGACGGGTCTGAGTTCAAATCGATTCGATTATATCCGCCGCCCGCATTGCGAGGAGTGGGGCGCTGAGGACGACCTTGCGGCGCCGTTCGCTGACGCGGGCGGGCTGCGGGGTCGGTCGCAGAGCCATCCAGGACGGTAAAGCCGTTACGCGAAGATCGCTCACCGCGCACGTGGGGCACGCCGGCGGTACTCTCATCCATAACGGCAAAGCTCTCGCGGCGACGGTCGTATTCATCGCGACGGGCGCTCTCATACGAAACGCGCAGGATCAGACCGGCGAGCATAAGCGACACAATAATCGACGAGCCGCCGTAGCTAATAAACGGCAGCGGCTTGCCCGTCATGGGAAACACATTGAGAATGCCCAGCGCGTTGATCAAAAACTGCACCGCAAGGATGACCGCGGAACCCGATGCCATAAGTGCTCCGCGACGGTCGGTCGCCTGCTCGGCAATACGAAACGCCGAGTAGATCAGCATCGCGAACACCAAGAAGAACAGCACGGTTCCGATAAAGCCAACTTCCTCGCCGATAATAGCCAAGATGTAGTCGTTATGCGCCTCGGGCAAATACGAGTACTTCATGGTGGAGTTACCGATACCGCGACCGAACAGGCCGCCCGAGGCAAACGCCATAATGGCAAGCGTGGCCTGATAGCCATCACCATATTCGTCTGCCCAAGGATTCCAAGCAACCTCGACACGCGTCATACGATACGGCTCGGCGATAAGGGCGATCGCAATGACGGCGATGCCGGCAACGACCGTCCAAACGATATATTTGGGGTCCAATCCCGCAAACAACGCCATGCACATGAGGGTCAGCAAGATGATCAGAACGGTGCCAAAATCGGGCTGAACAAAGATCAGAAAGAGCGAAATGCCCAGGTAGGCACCCATCTTGCGAAGAAACTCGTTGATGTTGCCGCCGGGCGAAAAGATTCGGTCGAGCATGATGGCCGAATACGCGATGGCAAACGGCTTTAAAAACTCAGACGGCTGGAACTGAATACCGGCGATGTTGAGCCAACGCGTGGCGCCACGACTGCCGCTACCCATAAAGAACACCAGAACCAGTAGCCCCATCATGCCCATGAGAAAGATCCTGAGCACGTCTTCCCCAAACCAACTGTCCGGCAAGACGCGCACGATGGCAACCATGGCCAGCACGCCAACTCCAGCAAACGCGGCCTGTCGAAACAGGAAAAACGTCGCCGTACCATTCTCGTGCAGCGCCTCGACCGAAGATGCCGAGTACACCATCAGCAAGCCGAAGCAAACCAAGCTAAACAGGCAAGCCATAAATATCAAACGGGGGCGCATGATGCGGGCGGGGACGCCGGCAATATAGCGCTCACCGAACGTCTGCCCGCCGCGTCCGGAACGCGGCGTGCTACGCAGCGAGGAAGCACGGTCCGAGTCGGGCCTCCTCATATCACTTCGGGGGCTCTCCTCTCTCACCGGCAACCCCTATTCCGTTTGCGATTTCGCTGCCGCGGCAAGCTGGGCCACGTAGTCCTTAAACACGCGGCCGCGCTCCTCGTAGCCCGAGAACTCGTCGAACGAAGAGCAAGCGGGCGAAAGCAGGATCACGTCGCCGCGGCTCGAGAGCGAGCGGGCAACGTCAACGGCATCGCGCAGATCATCGGCCTGGGCGATATCCACGTCACCATCGACATCGGCCTCGTCCATAGCGGCGGTAAAGCGCTCGCGCGCATCGCCAAAGCAAACGACCGAGCGCACGTTGTCCATAACAACGCGGGCAAAGTCCGCAAGCGGCGTACCCTTATCGTGGCCGCCGAGCAGCAAGATCACATCGTCGTCGGGAAACGCCGTCAGGGCCTTTTCGACCGCATCGGTGTTCGTTGCCTTGGAATCGTTGACGTAGCGCACACCATCGATCTCGCCGCAGGGTTCCACGCGGTGTTCGAGCGGCTGGAACGACGCCAAACCGCGGCAAATGCCCTCGGGATCGGCACCGACGGCCAGAGCAGCCGTGGCGGCACATAGGGCATTGATGACATTGTGATGGCCCGAGATCTTGAGCTCGGACGTGGCGACAAGCTGAGTCTCGACGCCCTTCAGGCGCACGACCATCTTGCCGTCGCGCACAAAGGCGGCGTCTGCACCCTCGGGCTCGTCAAAAGCGACCTTGCAGATGCGGCGACCCGGCGTGTAGATGTACTCATCGAACTCATGGATGCCGGCATCCTCAACATCGATAACCACGAGGTCGTCGTCGACCATATTCTCGAACAACCTGATCTTGGCAAGCGCATAGTTCTTGTGGCTCTTGTGCCAGCCCAGGTGGTCGGGCGTGATGTTGAGCAGTACCGCCACGCGAGGATGAAGCTCGGCGGTCGTAGCAATCTGATAACTCGACAGCTCGGCCACAAACCACTCATTGTGTGCGCGGCCGTCGATCTCGTTCACCGGCGGCTCACCGATATTGCCGACGGCCACGCTGGCTTCACCGGCGGCCTTGAGCAGGTAATCGGTCAGCGACGTGGTAGTTGTCTTGCCGTTGGTGCCCGTGATTGCAATCCAATTTTGGGGAGACAGGCGATAGGCAAACTCGGGCTCGCCCATAATCTGAGCGGCATGCTCACGCCCGGCCTTAAAGAAGGCCGAGAACTCCGAGATACCCGGGCAGGTCACGCACACGTCATAGGCACCCTCGACCTGCTCGGTGCCGTAGACAAACGACGCGCCCTGCGCCTCGAGCGCACGTGTGGCGTCATTGGGCTCGGAGCTACCGCCGCCATACACGGTCGTAGCGCTCACGCGCTCGGGGTGAGCCAACGCCCAACGGGCGACATCGAGACCGGATTTACCCTGCCCCAAAACAAGCAGGCTAAAGACATCAGCAAGAGGCATGAAAGACCACTATCCCAACTGGAAGAACAGGGCGAGGCCAACGGCGCCAAAGGCCGCGGCGATAATCCAAAAACGGATAACGACCTTGGTCTCGGCCCAGCCTTTCTTTTCGAAATGATGATGAATGGGTGCCATAAGGAAGACGCGCTTGTGCGTAAAGTGGAAATAGACAACCTGGATCATGACCGACAGGGTCTCGACGATAAACAGACCGCCGATGATGAGGGAAACGACTTCGGTGTTGGTCATGATGGAGGTGCAGGCAAAAGCGGCACCCAGGGCACGCGAGCCGGTATCACCCATAAAGATGCTCGCCGGGTAGCAGTTGAACCACAAAAAGCCCAGGCAGGCACCGGCGCACGCCGTGCAGAAGATGGACAGGTTCACGTCACCGTGCAAAAACGCCATGGCGGCCATGGCGAGCATGGCGATCATGGAAGTGCCGCCGGCAAGGCCGTCCAGACCATCGGTCAGGTTCACGGCATTGGAAAGACCAGCGATCATCAGCCAGCAAAATACAATGTAGAGCCACGGAAACGAAAGGCCGCAGATGGTGGTCGAAAGAACACCGAGGTCAATCGTCAGGCCGCCGGGAAAACGAATCTCGGGAGCGACGCCGCACCAATTGACGGCGAGCACGGTAAAAGTGACGCAGATGATGGTCAGGCCGACCATCTTAGCGTGAGGCGTCAGGCCGAGCGAGCGACCATGCGTGACGGAGGTCAGGTCGTCGATGAGACCCAGAACGCCGGTGGCCAGCGTGGCAAGCAGCACGAGCACGAGCTCGGTGGTGAGTTTGCCCATCAGCAGGCAGGTCAGCGAGATCGCGACAAGGATGATGACGCCGCCCATGGTCGGCGTACCCTGTTTAATCAAATGACGCTTGGGGCC
>CABUTP010000151.1 GCA_902494545.1 uncultured Collinsella sp.
CCTACATCGAGGGCATGAAGGATGCCAGCGGCTCCGACGTCTGGAACGAGTGCCGCGCATGGGCGCTTGCCAACCTGGACAAGTTTGAGCATGTCGACGCCGCGTTTGTCGAGTCCATCCCGGCACGCGTCTCCAACTCCATCACTGAGTCCACCCTGCACGGCTGCCCGCCGGCCGAGATCGAGCGCATCGCGACCTATCTGATCACCGAGAAGGGCCTCAACACCTACATCAAGTGCAACCCCACGCTGCTGGGCTATGAGTTTGCCCGCCAGCGCCTGAACGAGCTGGGCTTTGACTACATCGTCTTCGATGACACGCACTTCCGCGAGGACCTGCAGTGGGCCGACGCCGTGCCCATGTTCGAGCGCCTGATTGCCCTGTGCGCCGAGCGCGGCCTGGAGTTTGGCGTCAAGCTGACCAACACGTTCCCCGTCGACGTGACGAGAAACGAGCTGCCCTCCACCGAGATGTACATGTCCGGCCGTTCGCTGTTCTCGCTGACCATCGAGGCCGCCCGTCGCATTACCGAGCAGTTCGATGGCAAACTGCGCATCAGCTACTCCGGCGGCGCCACGGTCTACAACATCCGCGCCCTGTACGATGCCGGCATTTGGCCCGTTACTCTGGCGACCGATGTGCTCAAGCCCGGTGGCTACGAGCGCTTTAGCCAGATGGCAGGCGAGTTTACCGACCTGGATGGCAAGCCGTTCGCGGGCGTCTCGCTCGAGGCCGTGACCGCAATCCAGACCGACTCGCTCACCAACCCGCTCTACAAGAAGCCGCTGCGCCCGCTGCCCGATCGCAAGGTCGCCGGCAAGAGCCCGCTTTCCGACTGCTTTACCACGCCGTGCCGTACGAGCTGCCCCATTCAGCAGGACATTCCCGCCTACTTGGCGGCTGTTGACGAGGGCCGCTACGAGGACGCGCTCAACATCATCATCGAGCGCAACGCCCTGCCGTTCATTACCGGCACCATCTGCCCGCATCCCTGCGGCCGTGCCTGCGAGCGTGCGTTCTACGAGCCCGAGGGCGCCCAGATTCGCGCCAGCAAGCTCAAGGCCGCCCGCGAGGCCATGACCGCCGTGCTGCCCAAGCTACGCGCCCAGGCCATCGCAAACGACGGCGAGCGCAACGTTGCCGTTATCGGCGGCGGCCCGGCCGGCCTGGCGACGGCGTTCTTCCTGACGCGTGCCGGCGTGCCCGTCACCATCTTCGAGGCCCGCGACTCTCTCGGCGGCGTGGTCCGTCACGTGATCCCCGAGTTCCGTATCGCGAGCGACGATATCTCCCACGATGCCGAGCTCTGCCTGGCCTTTGGTGCCAAGGTGCAGCTCAATGCCCGCGTGGAGTCCATCGAAGAGCTCAAGGCCCAGGGCTTCACCGACGTGGTCGTGGCCACCGGTGCCTGGATGCCCGGCTCTGCGGGTTTGGGCGAGGGTGCCGAGCTCGACGTGCTGGAGTTCCTCGAGGCCGCTAAGAAGGGCGAGAAGCTCGAGCTGGGCGAGGACGTCGTGGTCATTGGCGCCGGCAACACCGCCATGGATGCTGCCCGCGTGGCCAAGCGCCTGGCTGGTGTGAAGAACGTGCGCCTGGTGTATCGCCGCACCAAGAAGCAGATGCCCGCCGACGAGGAAGAGCTCGATCTTGCTCTTGCGGACGGCGTTGAGTTCTGCGAGCTGCTGGCGCCCAAGGCGCTCAATGGCGCCGTGCTGACCTGCGACGTTATGGAGCTTGGCGAGCCGGATGCAAGCGGCCGTCGCAGCCCCGTCGCCACGGGCGAGACCGTCGAGCTTCCCGCCACCACGGTGATCTGCGCCGTGGGCGAGGGCATCGATGCCAGCCTGTACGACGCCGCGGGCGTCGAGCACGACCGTCGCGGCCGTCTTGCCGCCACCTCTACCGGCGTCGAGGGCGTTTGGGCTGCCGGTGACTGCCGTCGCGGTCCTGCCACCGTGGTTGAGGCTATTGCCGACGCCGCCGAGGTCGCCCGTGCCATTGCTGGCGTGGACTTTAACAAGTACGCCGACTGCAACGAGCAGGCCGGCCGCGAGGACACCTGCTACGAGCGCAAGGGGTCGCTGTGCCGCGACAAGCGCAACTGCACCAAGACTCGCTGCCTGGGCTGCGGCTCGGTGTGCGAGGTCTGCTGCGACGTGTGCCCCAACCGCGCCAACGTGGCAATTAAGGTGCCGGGCCTGGCCAAGCATCAGGTCGTCCACGTCGACGGCATGTGCAACGAGTGCGGTAACTGCGCCGTGTTCTGCCCCTACCAGGAGGGCCGTCCCTACAAGGACAAGCTCACCCTGTTCTGGAGCGAGGAGGACATGGAGAACTCCGAGAACGAGGGCTTCCTAGCCGTGGACGAGGACCACTTTAAGGTCCGCGTCGCCGGCACGGTCCGCACCGTCTCGGTCGATGCCGTCAACACCGGTCTGCCCGAGGCCGTCCGCCTGACCATCAGGGCCGTGCGCGACAACTATTCGTACCTTCTTAAGAAATAGGCGAATCTCTTATGGCCAAATCCATTCAACATCACGTGGCCTACGTTGCCTGCGGAAGCGGCTGTGCTTCCGCAGGCGGCGACGCCCGCTGCAGCGAAGGCTGCATTGGCTGTGGCGCCTGCGTTACGGCCTGCCCCCACGGTGCCATCGCGCTGGTCGACGGCGTCGCCCGCGTGGACCGCTCCAAGTGCACGGGCTGTGGCCTGTGCGGCATGGCGTGCCCGCAGCGCGTGATTGCCTTCGTTCCCGGCTACCAGAACATCCTGGTGCGCTGCAACAACACCGATAAGGGCGCCATTGCGCGCAAGATCTGCGACACCAGCTGCATCGGTTGCGGCATGTGCGCCAAAAAGTGCCCTGCCGGCGCTATCCGCATCGAGGACAACTGCGCCCATATCGACGGCACGGACTGCCTGTCGTGCGGCATGTGCGCCGTCGTCTGCCCGCATGGCGCCATCCACGACCGCACCGGTATCGCCGCCGGCGTGTAGAAGGGAATCACCATGGCACAGGAATTCACTTTTACCGTTAACGGCGTCGAGCACACGACGACCCAAAACAAACCGCTGCTGCGCTATCTGCGCGACGACCTGCACATTCACTCCGCCAAGGACGGCTGCTCCGAGGGCGCCTGCGGCACCTGCACCATCCATGTGGACGGTGCGGCCGTCAAGGCGTGCGTGCTGACCACCGCCCTTGCCGCCGGCCGCGACATCGTGACCGTCGAGGGCCTGCCCGAGGACGTGCGCGAGGCCTTCGTGTACGCCTTTGGCGCCGTGGGCGCCGTGCAGTGCGGCTTTTGCATCCCCGGTATGGTCATGGCGGGTGCGGCGCTCATCGCCGAGGACCCCGAGCCCACCGAGGAGCAGATCAAGTACGCCATCCGCGGCAATGTCTGCCGTTGCACCGGCTACAAGAAGATTATCGAGGGCATCTCGCTGGCAGCTGCGGTGCTCCGCGGCGAAAAGCAGATCGACGAGGACTTGGAGCGCGGCGATGACTACGGCGTGGGCAAGCGCGCCTTCCGCATCGACGTGCGCAAGAAGGTGCTCGGCGAGGGCAAGTATCCCGACGACATCGACGAGCTCGACCAGCCGGGCCTGACCTATGCCAGTGCCGTGCGCTCCAAGTATCCGCGCGCCCGTGTGCTCTCCATCGACACCTCCAAGGCCGAGGCCCTGCCCGGTGTGGTGGGCATCCTGCGCGCCGAGGACGTGCCGGTCAACCAGGTCGGCCACCTTATCCAGGACTGGGACGTCATGATCGCGGCGGGCGATATCACCCGCTGCGTGGGTGATGCCATCGTGCTGGTGGTTGCCGAGGACGAGGCGACGCTCGAGAAGGCCAAGAAGCTCGTAAAGATTGATTACGAGCCGCTGGAGCCCGTGCGCAACATTGTCGAGGCCAGGGCTGCCGACGCTCCGCGCCTGCACGACAGCTTCTTTGCCTTTGGCAACACGGTGGAGCTCAAGGACAACGTGTGCCAGAGCCGTCACGTGACGCGCGGCGACGCCGCCAAGGCGTTGGCCGAAAGCGCGTTTACCGTGACACAGCGCTTTACCACGCCCTTTACCGAGCATGCCTTCTTGGAGCCCGAGTGCGCCGTTGCCTTCCCGTACAAGAACGGCGTCAAGGTGCAGTCGACCGACCAGGGTGCCTACGACACGCGCAAAGAGTGCGCCCACATGTTTGGCTGGGACAACGAG
>CABUTP010000152.1 GCA_902494545.1 uncultured Collinsella sp.
CCATGAATGTCCCTTCCCTGCGTTTACACGAGTTGAACTATTGTACGGAAAGAACCGCGTTTCCGCAGCCCACACTACATTCCCGTAAAGAACCCGCAATCTTCCACCTGCTCGTTGGAACCCACTCATTGGGGACAGACTTAAATGAGTACCTACTCATTGGGCACTCATTTAAGTCTGTCCCCAATGAGCGCCCAGCCAGCAAAAAGGGGCGCGACCATGACGGCCACGCCCCCTCAACATCAACTATGTACCGCTCGGCCCCTATGCGAGTTTGGCGCCGACGATCTTTGCTGCTGCCGGCTTATCGAAGTTGCCGCCAGTGGCCTTACCCAGAGCGCCCATGACCTGGCCCATCTGCTTCTTAGAGGTCGCGCCCAGCTCGGCGATGACCTGCTCGATCAGGGCCTCGAGCTCCTCGCCCGAAACCTGCGCGGGCAGCAGGCTCTCTAGAATCTTGACCTGCTCGGTCAGGTTGTCGGTACGGTCCTGGTCGGTGCCGGCCTTAATGGACATCTCCAGCGTCTCGCTCGTCTGCTTAATCAGACGCTTGATCATGCTGTTGACGTCTTCCTCGGTCACGTCGCGGCGCTCGTTAACCTCAATATTCTTCACCTCGGCCTTGACCTGGCGAATGATGGACAGGCGAACCTTATCCTTGGCCTTCATGGCGGCGATCATTTCCTGCTGCAGCTCTTCGTTGGTCATCTGCAAATCCTCCTCAATAGCGTGGGCGGCACTCACGCGGGCACCGCCCCATGATTACTCAGATTACTCAGTCGTCGACGAATCGTCGGTCGAACTCTTGGTGACGCCCTTCAGGCTGACGTTGTACGGCACGTCCTTGGGCATGGGGTTAACGGTGATGTCGGCGTCCTTCTTGTACTGCTCCAGCCATTCGCTGTACGCGGTGCTTGCCGCCTGCGTCTTCACCACGTTGGAGACGTACTTCTTGATGTCCTTGGGCACCTGCTTAATGTCATCGACCTGATTATCGACGTGGAAGTAGTCGGTGCACTTGATGATGTGATAACCATAGGTCGACTCGACGACGTCGCTCACATCGCCCTTATTGAGTCCCTCGAGTGCCGCCTGATAGCTGTCGACGAAGGTAGTGAGCTTGTCCCAGCCCACATCGCCCTTCTTCTCCTTGGAGCCGGTGTCGTCGGAATACTGCTCCACGGCATCCTCAAAGCTCAGCTCGCCGGAGTTGATCTTGTCCAGGCACTCCTGCGCCTTGGCCTTGGCGGCAGCCTTGTCCTCGTCGGAAGCGTCAGAATCGACCTTGATCAGGATATTCGACGAACGACGGGCATCGTTGTAGTTGGACAGGTTCTCATTGATGTAATCGACAATCTCGCTGTCCTTGGGCTTGCTGGTGGGTGCCACGGCATCCTTGAGCTTCTGCTGCGCCAGGCTCTCCTTGAGCGAATCCTTGTAGGTGTCCTCGGTGTAGCCGTAGGTCTTGAGAGTCTCCTTAAAAGTCTTGGCGCCGCCCGCGCTCTTGCACGCGTCCTTCCAAGCCTTCTCGACCTCCTCGTCCGACACCGTCACGCCGTTCTCCTTCTGCGCTTGCTGAAGCAGAATCTGCTGCGTGTAGGAGTCGATGAGCTGCTTGCGGTACTTCTTGGGCGTGAGGTCGTTGTCGACCAGGTACTGTGCCCAGTCCTTGTCCTTGGTGTAGCCGTAGGACGTGCGCATGCTCATGATCTGCTTGGTCACGGTGTCCTCGGTGAGGTTGGTGCCGTTGATAGTGGCCGCCACACCACCAGTGAGCTTATAGCCCGAGCCGGCACTTTCGGTCTGCGACATCAGGCCGGAGCACGCCATGGCCGAAACGGAGAGCAGCATCGCCAGCACGCCGATGACCACCAGGACAATCTTGACGGTCTTGGACACATAGGTCTTGCGCTGCTTCTTGCGAGAGCTGGAGGCGGCGCGGGACCGTTGCTCGGGCGTCGGCGCGACCTCGGGGTTCTTTTTCTTATTTGCCATGTTTGGCCTTTCGCATCACGAATCGAACAAACGCCATTGTGTCACAACGCAGCCCCCGCGGCACACCTGGTGCATGGGGGACAGGTTAATCTGCACCATTTTGGTGCAAAGGGGACAGGTCTGGCAGTTGGCAGTTGGGGACGTTCCTTTTCTGCCGGCAGTTAGGGACAGTCCCCAAGTGCCGGCCCTAAAAGTGGCGGCGGATGGCGTCGACCATGCCTTGGCACGTGGTCTGGCCGAGCACATCGGCTGCAGCGTCGGCATCCATAAAGATATTCATAAGCGCTTGCAGGGCCTCGACCTGGCCGCCCGGCTCGGCAATGCCCAGATTGATGATGATCTGTGCCGGCACGGGGGCGCCCATGCCCGCCATCGCGTTGAACGTCACAGGTGCGGCGGGCTTTACCACCGCGATATAGGGCTTGGCCACAAATCCCGGATCGGTATGCGGAATGGCGATGTTTGCCGCCGGCATAGCGAGACCCGTGGGATAGGCGTCCTCACGCGTGCGGACGGCGTTGAGCCAGCCCTCGGCAATGTAGCCACGCGGAGCGAGCTCGTCCTCGAGCTGCGTAAACACCTCATCCGGCGTCGCACACTCCCAATCAAAAAACACCAGCTCAGGCGTAAACAATGCTTCGTTATCCGCCATGGGCCCACCTCTCTCACCTTGTCACCTGCGACGTTCTTTAACGACTAGTCATTGAAGAGCGTCGCAGGTGATTACCTAAAACAAAGGATGGCCACTTGCGCCTTGGCGCCAATGACCACCCTGACTACTCGGCTAAATTGTACCGTGCGCCACTAGCCGCGCGGCGCATCAATTGCGACCTTGCCGCTCTCCAGCACATGGACGCGACCGTCGGCGAGCATCTGCACGACCTCGGGATACAGCACATGCTCAATCGCATGGATGTGCTCCTCGAGCGTGTCGACGTCCCAGCCCTCCTCAACAGCCAGCGCACGCTGGGCGATGATGGGGCCGTTGTCGTAGATCTCGTTGGCAAAGTGCACGGTCACGCCGGTCACCTTGACGCCGCGGGCAAACGCATCGTCAATCGCATGGGCACCGGTAAAGCTCGGCAGCAGCGCCGGATGCAGGTTGACCACGCGGTTGGGGAACGCCGCCAGCAGCGGCGTGTGCACCATGCGCATGTAGCCGGCCATCACCACGTACTCGCAGCCGCGTTCGAGCAGCTCATGCGCGATGATCTCGTCAGCTGCGATGGGGTCGGCATAGACATCCTTGGACAGCGTAAGCGTCTGGATACCCGCACGCTCGGCGCGCTGCAGGCCCTTGGCCGAAGGACGGCTCGACACCACAAGCTCAATCGAGGCGTTGAGCTTGCCGGCGGCGATCAGGTCGATCAGCGCCTGCAGGTTGGTACCCGAGCCGCTGATAAGCACGCCAATCTTGAGCGGCTCGGCCGTATCGGTGCCGGTCGGACGGGTGTAGGGCACAAAGCCCAGGCCCTCGGCAGCAGCCATCTGCTCGCTAGCGCTCATCGGAGTACACAACCTTACCGGAACCCTCGACGCACTCGCCCACGCGGAACGGCTTCTCGCCTAGCGCGACCAGAGCCTCGGTCACCGCGGCCTCGTCCTCGGGGGCGACGATCAGGCACAGGCCGACGCCCATGTTGAAGGTCTTGCATGCCTCGTTGGGCGCAAGCTCGGCCTGACGCGACACGTAAGTAATGACGGGCGGAACATCCCAACCCATCTCGGCGCCGTTGCGGGTGACCACGGCATCGACGTCGTCGGCGAGCGCGCGGTTGAGGTTCTCGGTAATGCCGCCGCCGGTGATGTGGGCAATGGCGTGCACGTTGGCACCACCGCGGAGTAGCTCCAGAATCGGCTTGACGTAGATGCGCGTGGGAGCCAGCAGAGCGTCGGCCAGCGAAGCGCCGCCGAGCTCCTCGAGCGGACGGCTCAGTTCCTCGGCCTTAGCAGCAGCCTCGGGCGTACCCGGCTTGATACCGTCGACACCGATGACCTTGCGCACGAGCGAGTAGCCGTTGGAGTGCACGCCGGTGGAGGGCAGGCCCAGGATCACATCGCCGGGGCGAACGTTCGCAGGGTCGAGCATCTTGGGACGATCGACAACACCCACGGTAAAGCCGGCGAGGTCGTAATCGGCGGGAGCCATGACGCCCGGGTGCTCGGCCATCTCGCCGCCCACGAGCGCGCAGCCCGC
>CABUTP010000153.1 GCA_902494545.1 uncultured Collinsella sp.
CTACGAGGCGCTCGATTGCATCGAGGCCGACGATGCCACACATCTGCGCGAGGAGCTGGGCGACGTGCTCATGCAGGTAGTGTTGCATGCGCAGATTGCGGCGGACGCCGGTGAGTTTACGTTGGCCGACGTGGCGCGCGATATCGACGCCAAGCTCATCCGCCGTCATCCGCACGTATTTGGCGATGCGGATGCCGATAACTCCGACGAAGTGCTCAAGATCTGGGATGAGGTCAAGCTTGCCGAGAAGGCCGCCAAGGACAAGGCCGTGGCGGCGGGCGAGGCTGCGCCCGAGGGACTGCTCGACGGCGTGCCCACGCATCTGCCGGCGCTGATGCAGGCTCAGAAGGTGTCGCGCAAGGCGGCTGCCGTGGGCTTTGAGTGGGAGACGGGCCAGGATGTGTGGGACGAGGTTGCCGAGGAGCGTGCCGAGTTTGAGGTCGAGGAGCCCGGCTCGCCCGAGCGCGAGATGGAGTTTGGCGACCTGCTCTTTGCCCTGGTCAACGTCGCGCGCAAAGAGGGGATTGACGCCGAGAGCGCCCTGCGTGCCAGCACAGCAAAGTTCCGCCGCCGCTGGGCTGCGATAGAGGCCGCCGTGCACGAGGCGGGCGATGACCTCGCCGCCTGCTCAACCGCTCAACTCAACGACCTGTGGGACCAAGCAAAAGCAAGCGAGTGAGGCCTGCGTCTCTCACGGCATCCATTCGTAGAGAGGTCTCTACAAGCAAAAAGCCATATACAACGGGAGATGTGCCAGCTGCGCTTCGGCATCCCACTCGAGTTGTTTAGGGTGCAACACGTAAGCCATCCCAATCTTCTTGTTAAAGCGCGCGCGGAATCGGTCGAGGGAGATGGTTCCGTATCTGCGTGGCGACTTAACTTCGATGGGGCTGATGCGCGGCTTTCCGGCGGCATTGACATAGGGTCGGGTAACGAGGAAGTCGATTTCCATGCGCTCCTCTCCCTCCTTCTTTCCGCTTTGGGAATAAAAGAAGAGCCTGTGTCCATTGGCCTTTAGAGATTGGGCAACGTAGTTTTCGGTAAGCATTCCTTCGTTCAATCCGATGTCGCCGCGAAGCACGGCCCTGTAAACGTCTTCATCGGTATCGTTGTTGTCAGAGAAGGCAAGCGTTACAAGCAGGCCGGTGTCTGCCATGTAGCACTTGAGGGCCGTTTGCTCCATGCTGAGTGAAAGGCCCACGCTCGGTTCGCTTGCGGCATAGCAGATATTGGCAATTCGCGCGTCTGCCAGCCAAAAGAAGGCTTCTTCGTAGGTGCGCATGCGTGCGTTTTTATCAAGTGAGGAAAGCTTGAATCGTTTTTCGTGCCTAGAGAGCTGACCCGGGATGCCATCGAGTACGGAGACGACTTTGAATTCGTAACCGGTTGCAAAACGAGAGATATCGTTGCGATAGAGCTGGACGATTCGGCGCTTCGAAGCGTCGACGGGCGCAAAAGCGCGCTGTTCAACATAGATGGATACCGGCTCAGGCATGCCGCCTACGAGCATGTATTCGCGCATAAGGGAGAGCGCTCTGCGATGTAGGGCATCGGGGAGCGGCTTCATCTTGTTAAAACTCATGCGAATGAGATCGGCCAGCCCCTTTTCGTCCATGCCCCAAAGAAACTCCTCAAAGTCGAGGGGCTCAAGTTCCAGAGATTCTTCCTCGGATGGGATGACGATATCTTTAATGTTCTGCTTGATGCTGAGCAGGGATCCAGTTTCGATGTAGTCGTAACGTCCGTCTGCAACGAGATACTTGATGAGTCCGCGTGCTTGCGGGTACATCTGGACCTCGTCAAAGACGATAAGCGTCTCGTGTTCATAGAGTTTGACGTTATAGAAAACCGAGAGATAGAGGAAGAGCGAGTCGAAGTCAGTGCGATAGTCCTCAAAATATTGCTTAACTTCGGCAGGTGCTTGAAAGAAATCAATGACAAGGCAGGATTTGTATTCGGTTTCTCCAAACGTGCGGGCAAGCGTGCTCTTTCCGACGCGGCGGGCTCCTTCAATAAGAAGTGCTGTTTTACCAGCGCTTTCATGCTTCCATTTTAGTAGTTTGTCATAGGCTTTTCGTTTAAGCATAGCTACCTCGTACACGATATCCAGAACTTTTATAACCTGATTATGCACGATATCCAGAACTTCAGACCCTTAGAATTGCACGATATCCAGAACTTTGCACGATGTAAAAGCACATTATTGGCTCTTTCATTCGCAAGCCAGGTAAAGACGGTATGCCGATAGAAGAATTTAATGGGGGGGGGCGACCTCTAGAGATGAATGCTCGGTGCAAAAACAAGCGCTCCAAAGAATGATTTCTCCAATTCATATGTATCCCTCGGCTAACTTAGGGCATAATGCAAAAAGTGCGACAAGGCTAACTTACGGAGGCGCACCAATGGTGCGCAGTCGGCCAGTCGCTTGCATCAACTACGTTTCCAAGTGAGAGGGAGACAACATGAGTGACATTTTGGACGTCTACGGTCGTGAGGTGCTCGACAGCCGCGGCAATCCCACCGTCGAGGTCGAGGTCGTGCTCGAGGATGGCAGCTTCGGTCGCGCGATGGTGCCTTCGGGCGCTTCGACCGGCGCCTTTGAGGCCTGCGAGTTGCGCGATGGCGACAAGGGCCGCTACCTGGGTAAGGGCGTTTCGCAGGCCGTCGAGCATGTCAACAACGAGTGCGCTAACGCCGTCGTGGGCCTCGACGCCTTCGACCAGCGCGCCGTCGATGCCGCGCTGATTGCCGCGGACGGCACCCCTAACAAGACCAAGCTCGGTGCCAACGCCATTCTGGGCGTGTCGCTGGCAGTTGCCCGCGCCGCTGCCGAGTCCGCGGGTCTTTCGCTGTACCAGTACCTGGGCGGCGTCAACGCCCACCTGCTGCCCACGCCCATGATGAACATCCTCAACGGCGGCGTGCATGCCGACAATAACGTTGACTTCCAGGAGTTCATGATCATGCCGGTGGGCGCCCCGAGCTTTGCCGAGGGCCTGCGTTGGTGCGCCGAGGTCTACCACACCCTCAAGGGCGTGCTGCACGAGGCCGGCCTGGGCGGCGGCGTGGGCGACGAGGGCGGCTTTGCCCCCAACCTTAAGACCAATGCCGAGCCGTTCGAGTACATTACCAAGGCCGTCGAGAAGGCCGGCTTTAAGCCCGGCGTCGACTTCATGTACGCCATGGACCCGGCCTCGACCGAGTTCTACAACGCCGAGACCGGCATGTACGAGCTCAAGGGCGAGGGCGTGGAGTACACGAGCGCCCAGATGGTCGATTACTGGGAGAAGCTTGTCGACACCTATCCCATCATCTCCATCGAGGACGGCATGGCCGAGGAGGACTGGGACGGCTGGGTTGAGCTCACCCGTCGCATTGGCAACAAGGTGCAGCTGGTGGGCGACGACCTGTTCGTCACCAACACCGAGCGCCTCAAGAAGGGCATCGAGCTGGGCGCCGCCAACGCAATCCTGGTCAAGGTCAACCAAATCGGTACGCTCACCGAGTCGCTCGAGGCTATCGAGACTGCCAAGGAGGCCGGCTACGCCTGCATCGTGAGCCACCGTTCCGGCGAGACCGAGGATTCCACGATCGCCGACCTGGTCGTGGGCGTCAATGCCGGCCAGATCAAGTCGGGCGCCCCGTGCCGCAGCGACCGCATCGCCAAGTACAACCAGCTCATCCGTATCGAGGACGAGCTCGAGGGCAGCGCGCGCTACGCCGGCAAGTCTGCGTTCTACAACATCCGCTAAACAAGTGGTACTCGCGGGGCGGGGTTGACTCGGTTCCGCCCCGCCTTGGCTGGATGCCGCAAAGCACTATTGGCGCTGGGCCATATGGCTCAGCGCCTTTTTTATGTCGAGCAAAGGCTGGCGAAGGCGGTGCAGGCGCTCGTGCTATAACTAAAGGACTTAGCGCAAACAAACCTCAACCGCACAAGGCGCACATGGATCAGATTTACGACAACAGGTACTATTCCGCCGGTTCGCGTGAGCCGTCGTCTCGTCGTGCGCGTACCGCGCAGCTTGGCGGGTCTGGTTACGGCGGCGTCGATCACCGCGCGCAGCGTCCGCCAAGTGCCTCACACCCCCATGCTCAAATGAATACGTCAACGGACCGCCCGCCA
>CABUTP010000154.1 GCA_902494545.1 uncultured Collinsella sp.
CGATTGTCAACTCCACTTGCGTGCTTTCGGCTGACGGCAGCCATGCCTATCTCATCTCGCGCGACGGCAAGCTGCACGTCTTGGCGATTTCTGATGGCGACTCACGCGATGCGGATGCCGCTTCGCGAATTACCGAGGAGCGCGTAGTTGACCTTGGCCTTACCGGCTGCGCGTGTGCGCCTACGATGCAGGACGGCAAGCTGATTGTCGGCGGCGAAGCCAATGGCAGCGCGGCGCTCGCTATCATCGATCTGAATAACGACTTTGATACGACGCTGGTCACGACGGCGGACGGCTCTCAGCTGCCAGCCGGACATGGTGGCATCAAGGGCGCTCCGCTCGTGAGTATCCAGGGCAAAGACGCGTATGTCTACTTCACGGTTAACTACGGCGAGAGCTCTGATTACGTTAACTACACCTCGGGCGGTGGCGTATATCGTTACAAGTTGGGTGACACTGAGGCTTCTGGTGTGTTTAGCGCAACGGGCCACAACAACTACTGTGACTCGCCCATCGCTTGTGATGCCCAGGGTAACCTGTACTACATCAATGACTCTGGCGCGTTGTTTAAGCTGAACGCTGGCATGAAGGTCTCGTTTAACACTGGCGAGGGATCCAAGGTCGATTTCCAGACCACGACTGCCAACGGCTCTGTCACTAAGCCTGCCGATCCGACGCGCGAAGGGTATGCCTTCGCTGGCTGGTATACCGATGAGGCTTGCACGGAAGCATACAAATTTGACGCTGCGGTGACGGCTGATATGACGCTGTATGCCAAGTGGACCAAGAAGGCTGTGAATCCTGGCAGTAACGGCGGTTCTGGCTCCAATGGCGGCAATGGCGGTAACTCCGGCAACGGCACGAACGGCCAACAGTCTGGCGGCGCCGTTGCTCCGGGTCAGAAGCCGGTCTCCACGACCACCGCGACCGAGACCAAGGACGGCAAGGATTCCAAGAAGGATTCCGATAAGAAGGACAAGGACTCCGACAAGAAGGACAAGAAGTCCGACAAGAAGTCCAGCTCCAAGTCCGATACGGGTTCGGCCGTCGCGACTACCGCCAAGAAGTCCTCTGAGGCTCCTGTGCAGCAGTCTGGCTTCAATCCGCTTGCCGTCGTTGGTGTTGCGGCCGGCGTGATTGGTCTCGCCGTCATCGGCGTGTTCGTATTCACCAAGCGTCGGTAGGTGAGGGCCGTGTCCAATAAACCTCAGGACGCCGAGTCCAAGCAGCCCGACTCGTCGTTCATTCAGCTTGACGATACAAAGCAAAAGGGCGCCGCTTCGGCGGCGTCCGCCCCGCGGCGCAAGGCACTTGTTGGTGTTCTGACAGCCGTCTGCATCGTCTTGATCGTTGTGTCGCTGGGTTTTGTCTATCCCTCTGCCGGCAGTGCATGGTCCATCGACTGGATTGCGCGGGCTGTGACGGGGGAGAGCGTCGTTGCCAAGGATGCGTCGGTTTCCGGCTCGACTACCGCTTCGGGCAAGGCTGCGCCCAAGGACTCCAAATCTTCGGACAATGCGAAGGACGAGTCTGAATCTTCGGACAAGAAGTCTGACAAGGATTCGAAGGAGAAGAAGTCCGAAGGCAAGGGCGGTAAGAAGTCCGGGGATAAATCGGGTTCGCAGAATTCTGGGTCCACTGGCGGATCAAGCGCTTCTGACGGCTCATCTTCGAGCGCTGGCTCGACGACCGGCGGTGGTTCTGCATCCAACGGCGGCGGCGCCTCTACGGGCGATCAGGGCGGCTCGCAGCAGCCTAGCCACGTCGTCACGGTGACGGTCTCGGTCACATCGAGCGCCGTGGGTAACCCTGTCTCTTCTGGTGGCACGTTCACCTTCAATGAGGGCGCAACTCCTTACGACGCGCTGTGTGCGTTGGGACTTTCTATCAATGCGCGCCCTTCGTCGTATGGTACCTATGTTGCCGCGATTGGCGGTTTGGCCGAGAAGGAACACGGCGGCACGAGCGGCTGGATGTACTCCGTTAACGGCAAAACGCCCAATACCGCCTGCAGCAATTACATTCTCAAGAATGGCGACACCGTCGTGTGGTATTACGTAACGGGCTAGAGGCCTCGACATGGCGCGCCAAACGGGCGGTTCGGACCAACATCCGAGCCGCCCGTTTTTATGCGAATGGGACGCCGTTTCTCGCCTTGTGCGCCTTCCTCGGCAGGCTCTGCAAACAAAAAACCGGTTGGAACGTGAATTCCAACCGGCTGCGAAGCGGGGTTATGTTGGGCCGTCTACGACTGCGCGCCCTCGAGGAAGAAGCGGCGGCTAAAGTAGTTGTACCAGGTGACCAGGAACGTGGCGATGGCCTTCATGGCCTGGTAGCCGATGCTCAAAAACGTGACGCCCACAAACATGTACAGGTCGTTGAGGCCCAAACCAATCACCGACAGGATGGTGAAGATCGTGAACTCGCGCTTGCGGCTCATGCCCTCGCGGTGGTCGAACACGTACTTCATGCTGAGCCAGTAGTTGACCACGACGGACGTGATAAACGAGATCGTGGTGCTCATCAAAAAGTCGAGATGGAACAGCTCGACGAGCGCAATGAGCATGCCCCAGTCGATGCCAAAGGAGATAAGGCCCACGACAGCGAACTTGAGGAATTGCTTAGTATGAGGTTGTGCCAGTGCCTTGCGCACGTAATCACATCCAATGCGTTGATGAATCGAGCAGAGGATACTTTAGAGCTTTTGCAAGGGAAACGTAAGGTCTTTGGCAAGAACTATATGAACTCGCCAAATTTGCAAGAGACAATCCGCAAACGTCGCAAATCCATCCGTAAACGAGCAAGGCCCACGAACAACGCAGCGCTCGACGTACGTCGTCCGTGGGCCCCGTAGTGCAACGAGGAGGCCGAGCTACTTGGTCTCCTCGCCCTCCAGGAAGATCTTTCGGGTCACAAAGTTGTAGACCATAACAAGCGCGGTGGCGCAAATCTTGGCGATATTGGCCTCGAGCCCCAGGCCGGCGTTGAGCGCCAGCACGATACCGTCGTTGAGCGCCAGGCCGATCACGGACAGCACGACAAAGATAATGAACTCGCGGCGGCGGCTCATGCCCTCCTTGTGCGCAAACACGTACTTCATGCTCGCGACGTAGTTAAAGATGAGCGAGACGATAAAGCCGCTGGTATTGGCGATCAGGATGTTAAGGCCCAGACCGTAGTGGAGCAGATTCATGATGCCAAAGTCGATGACCGTGGCGACGACGCCGACGACGCCAAACTTCATGATCTGCGCAAGGAGCTTTTGCATGGTACCTGCCTTAGGGTGGCGCCACAGCGCCGTGGGGATGACGAACTCAGCAAGTTTAGCCAATCCCCGCAGGCGGGGCTAGGCGCGCTCCTCGATAGCACCGTTTCTATATGCATCGAGCAGTTGGCGTAGGTCCTGGATTTGACTGCGGATCTTGGCGCCAGTATCGGTATCGCTGACCATGCGGCGGCGGTCGGCCTCGTCAAAGCGGTTGGTCTCGCTCTCGATGTCTACATTGCGGGTAAGTGCTTCGGCAACCGTGGTAAAGGCTTGGTGAGACTTAAGACGACATCCGCGCGAGCTGGAGATAAGCGTGTAGCCGGCGATGCCCGTCTTGGGATGGTAGGCGCGGCAGAAGCCGCCATCGATGACCAGTAGCTTGCCGTCGGCTCGGATGGGCTGCTCGCCTTTGGTCGTCTTGACGGGCGTATGACCGTTGATGATGTGGCCGGTCGGCGAACATGCCATGGGGGCAACGCCGAACTCGCGCATGATGTCGTCGCAGACCGAGGGCGACTTGGTAAGCGTAAAGTACGGGTCCATCGGCTCGACCCAGGTGCTCTTATCGGCGATATAGGCGCGCTCAAAGGTACGCACCAGGCGTCCGCTGGCGGGTGAGTTAAAGCCGATCCACAGGTACCACATCCAGTCGAGGGCAGCGCGGTCGCCGACGCGCCAGGCGCGGCGGGCGATATGGTCGCAAAAATCAAAATAATCGCGGCCAGCGTGCCAGGTACCTAAGCAGTTCATGCTGCTAAAGGTGCCGTCTTCGTTGAGCGGAACGCAGCCGTGGAAGAGCAGGTTGCCGTTGGCGACCTTGTACATCGAGC
>CABUTP010000155.1 GCA_902494545.1 uncultured Collinsella sp.
TCGAGCCGCTGCTGCCCACCGGCTGGCGCGTTACGAGCATCATCTCCAACCTGCTCATCATTCTGGGCGGCGTCATAATCCTGCGCAACCAGGCCTTCTCGACCGCGACGCTCACCACGCTTGTAGTGGTCGTCGCCGGCTTTGGCTGGATCGTCGAGGGCGTCATGTCGATTCTGGAGTCCGAGCTTTCGTCTAACCGCGCCCTCGCCATCCTGAGCGGCGCGCTCTCCATCATCGCGGGCATGTTCGTGTTTATCTATCCGCTGTGGTCGGCCAAGATGCTCGTCATCTTTAGCGGCGCCGCGCTGCTGGTGTTTGGCGTGACGCTGATTGTTCGCGCCATTCAATTTGGCAAACTGGTGCGCTAGATGCCAAAGACGCTTTTTATTGATGCCGACGCCTGCCCGGTCACGCGCGAGTCGATCGACTGCGCGCGGAGGGCGGGCGTCGCCGTCGTTATCGCCGGTAACAGCACGCAGAACCTGGAACGCCATATTCGCCGCGACGATCCGCGCGACGCCGAGCACGCACGTCGGGGCTTTTGGGTCACGACGCTCGATGTGAGTGTGGGAGCCGATAGCGCCGACTTTGCCATTATCGAGCGCCTGCAGGCTGGCGACGTGGTCGTGACGCAGGACATTGGCCTGGCGAGCATGGTGCTCGGACGCGATGCCGCCGCCATCGGCGTGCGCGGGCGCGTCTACGATAAGGCGACCATCGACATGCAACTGTTTATTCGCCACGAGGAAAAGAAGGTGCGCCGCGCCGGGGGACGCACCCGCGGTCCGGCAGCCTTCACCAGCGAGGACCGGGCCCGCTTTAAACGCAACCTCACCGAGCTGCTGCACTAACCAAGGCAGATTTTTGGAATATGTCCGGAAATCTGCCTTTTTGTTTTGAGCGGTACGAGCACACAGGATCCATGGCTCAACAAAAAACGGGCTTCAAAATGCCATGCATCGCCGCACTGCGCAGGCGCCGAGCATGGCTATTTTGAAGCCCGTTTTGCTAGGCCAACTTAGAGGCCAACGGCGGAGAGAATGAGTCCCCAGCCGGCGCCGATGACGTACATCATGACCAGGAACACGGCGTTTTCGCGAGCGCTGCGGTTGGTGCGGAACAGGACTAGGTAGCCCACACCGGCGGAAATGAGCGTACCGGCGAGCATCGGCGCCAGCTGCAGCGCGCCTTCGAGGTACAACTGCGTAATAACGACGCTGGCCGAGCAATTGGGAATCAGCCCGACAAGCGCCGAGCCCAGGACGGCGAGCGTCTCATTGCCGCGCAGGAACTGCTCGATTGCGGACTCGCCAAAGGTCTCGAGGAAGGCGACCAGAATCAATGTCACTAGGAAAATGAATACCGACACCTGCACGGTGTGCGAGATCGCGCTGCGGATGATCGACAGAACGGGCGCGCCCTCGTGGGAGTGACCGTGCTCATGACGGTGTTCATGCTCGCCCTCATGACCGTGATCGTGGCCATGTCCGTGGTCGTGCTCGTCCTCGTCTTCATCACAACCACAATGGTCGCGCTCGCACAGCTCATGGATGTGATCGGCACTCACGCCCGCCTCGGCCACCTCGTCAATGATGTCGCCCCCGGTATGGTCGTCGTGCGCGCAGTTCACATGAGCCGGATTGGCAGCGGTCCCCAGCACGGTACGGCGAATCGCCGCATGCGCGCGGGCATTACGACGAAGGCCGCGGATAGCCGCATCCACGATAAAGCCCGTGACCAGAGCGATCAGCGCCTTCGAGGCGAGCAGCATCGCCATGGTCTGCACGGGAACTTGCTCGGCGAGTAACAGCGGCAACATCTCGTCGGAGGTCGAGAGGAACACGGCGACCAGCGTGCCTAGCGTCACGACGCGGCCAGCGTACAGCGTTGCCGCCATGGCCGAAAAGCCGCACTGCGGCACCATGCCCAGCAGCGAGCCAACCACGGGGCCCGCGGCGCCGGCGCGCTTGATAGCGCCGTTGACGCGGTCGCCCGCAACGTGCTCAAGGGTTTCAAGAGCCAAATACGTCACCAACAAAAACGGCACCAACGACAGCGTGTCCTTGCCGGCGTCGAGCAGAATATCAATCAGTAAATCCATGACGGATGGAACCTTTCGTGTCTTTCGGCAGCATTGTAAAAGTCCTAGCGGTCAACTAGGGTATTGTAGTTGTCCCGGGCGCGGTGCCAATAGTTGCCCATGGTAAACTATCATCTCGCCACAACTCAGTAACCCCGAGCCGCGCGACGCGGCCCGTCCAAGGAGCAGTCTATGAACGTTTCACAAGCACTCGAATACGAGCGCCAGCCGTTTATTGCCATGTTTATCTACGGCGACCACGGCGCCATGGAGTCCGAGCGCCAGAAGGGCGAGGAGGCCCTCAAGGTGCTCGAGACCGAGTACTTTACCGCCGAGGGCGACCCCGGCTTCGACTTTGCCACCGTGCGCGACCTGGCCGACCGCAACCGCGACCTGTGCGACCAGATTGGCGAGGCGCGCCTACGCAACGTGACGCCCGCGACGCTCTCGCGCGGCCTGTCCGACGCCGACACCTGCGCCGCCATCGGCAAGATGCAAAAGCGCACCGCCGCGTCCGTTATGCGCGAGATCCGCGGTGACCGCGATGCGCTCGGCGTGGCCTATGCCCGCAAGCCCATCCAGGGCACGGTGCTCGGCATCGACATCGAGACCACCGGTCGCGCGCCCGAGCGCGGCTACATCATCAACGTGGGCTGGGAGATCATGGATCTTACCAGCGATGCCGTGCCGCATGACGCCGAGGCACACTACTGCGGCCTGCCCGACATCTACCGCGGCGAGGATGTGCCGCTATCGAACATCCATCACATCACCTGGGACGACATCGACGGCAAAAAGCCGTTCCGCGAGAACAAGGAGCTGCAGAAGCAGCTGCTCAAGCTCATGAAGAAGTACCCCTATATGGCGCACAATGCCGCCTTCGAGGACAGCTGGTTCAAAATTCATCTGGACGGTTACGCCGAGGCACGCCGCGCCGGCAAGATCATCGTCATCGACTCGCGCCAGATCTGCCGCAGCCTGGACGCCGACGTGCGCTCGCTCCCCCGCGAGTCCGCGCCCGCTGCGCTCGAGAACTGGGCGCGCCGCCGTGGCACCCTCGCCGCCGACGCCAACGAGCAGCACCTGGGCCTCGACGACACCGACCTCATGCTCCGTACCGTCCAGGCCGAGTTCAACCTCAAGAACCTGTTTGCCAAGTAGAAACGTCTGCGACAAACCACGGCGTAGATCACGAGCGGCCTCGCAGCGGGAACCCCCGCGGCGGGGCCGCCCTACGTTCCATAAGCAGGCCCGCGCTTCACAAATTCTGAACCCTATTTTTTAACAATTTCGCCACTTTCCTGACACGTGATTTGTGTTCAGATGGCGATGCATCGATACCAAATGTGCAGCAATTGAGTATTTCTATGCTATAGCCGAGCAGTGAAAACATTGATTTAGGGCGTACCAACCCATAATCGCGTCAAGCTTTTGGACAGTATTTGGTTAGACCTCTAAAACGACTTTTCCACTCAGCGCCATCAACACGGCATTAGCTGACACGATATATACCATGAGTATCGTATTGTCACATACCACTGCAAAAGCGGTCTACCAGGCCGCGCATTCGGTGTCTGCGAAAGACACCAAGTCCTGTAGCCCTGTCGCAATTTACGGATCGTGCCCCACCGGAACGCTCCTCGACGCGGCCGCAGAATGGCTTACCAAACATGATATCGCCCGTGACGCAAATGAATCCCTCGAGGTAATGGTGTTTGACCGCAGGAACGCGCGCTACGCGATGGACTGTCGATGCCACGTTTCGTCAAAGCGATTCTCATGCTCGCGTTTTATAGAGCTAGAAGATGACATCTACATTGTTGGCGTTGAGCTTTGTGCACTTCAGGCCGCCACCTATCTCCCTTTTCGCGAACTGGTGGAGTACTACTTTGAGCTGTGCGGCGCTTATTCCCTTGGAACCGCTTCTTCTACCTCTTATACCGAGCGTTTCCCACTTACCTCAACCGAGAGGTTAAAGCAGTTCTTTAATTCCATTACCAGATGCGA
>CABUTP010000156.1 GCA_902494545.1 uncultured Collinsella sp.
GTCTGCACGGTGCTTGGCCTTGCCGCGCAGAGCTATATCAACTCGACGTACAGGACGTGGTCTAAGGTGCGCTCGGACGGCGATACGGGTGCCACGGTCGCTCGCCGCATGCTCGACGCCAACGGTTGTAGTGCCGTGGGCATCAAGGGCGTTGCCGGCGAGCTCACCGATCATTACAACCCGCAGGACAACAACCTGTATCTGTCGGATGCCAACCGTTCGGGCGGGTCGGTCGCAAGCGTTGCCGTCGCCTGCCACGAGGCGGGCCATGCCGCCCAGCGTCAAAGTGGTTATGCCATGATGAAGGTACGTACCGCTTTGGTCCCCGTCGTCAACTTTACCCAAAACACCTGGACGATCGTGCTGCTCATGGGCCTGTTCATGAACATCGCGGGGCTCACGACCCTCGCGCTGGTCTTCTTCTCGTTTAGCGTGTTGTTCCAGCTGGTTACGCTGCCGGTCGAGATCGATGCCAGTCGCCGCGCCGTGGCGTATATCGAGCAGTCGGGCATGAGCTCCAAGCAGGTCAACGGTGCCAAGAAGGTCCTGACGGCAGCCGCGCTTACCTATGTGGCCGCGGCGCTCACCTCGATTATTCAGCTGCTCTACCTGATGGCTCGCTACAACAGAAACTCCAACCGATAACAAATAGGACCGACGGGCGCCGTGGGGATTTGTGTCCCCGCGGCGCTGTACTATGTGTTGGACTTGAATTTGCGCAGGGCCGGAGCCCATGTGCACGATGACGAAAGGGGGCTGCGTGGCAGGCTGGAATCTGACCGGCAATACCGTTTCCGCCGAGTTCGACGGTTCGGATGAGCAGGAGCGCAAAGAGCTCAGCGTGAGCCAAGCGGTGGAGATTGCCGCCGGCGCGCTCGATGCCATTCCGCAGCTGAGCGTTTTGGGTGAGGTCACGGGTTTTCGTGGTCCTAACGCCCGAAGCGGCCACTGCTACTTCCAAATTAAGGACGACTCGGCGGCCGTCGACTGCATCATCTGGAAGGGCGCCTACCTTAAGCGTACCTTCGATCTGCGTGATGGCATGCAGGTGAGCTTTAAGGGCAGCTTCAATCTCTACAAGCCTACGGGTCGCATGAGCTTCGTCGCCCGCTCGTTCTCGCTGGCGGGGGAGGGCTTGCTGCGTCAGCAGGTGGCTCAGTTGGCCGATAAGCTACGCCGCGAGGGCCTGATGGACGAGGCGCGCAAACGTCGCATTCCGGTGTTTTGCTCACGTGTGGCGGTCGTTACCTCGCTTTCGGGCGCCGTAATCGACGACGTCAAGCGTACGCTGCGCCGTCGCAACCCGCTCGTCGAGCTTGTCTGCGTGGGCGCAAAGGTCCAGGGCGAGGGTGCGCCGGCAGAGCTTATTGAAGGCTTGCACCGCGCCGCTGCCATTACGCCGGCGCCCGATTGCATTTTGCTCGTGCGTGGCGGCGGTTCCTTCGAGGACCTCATGACCTTTAACGACGAGGAGCTTGCCCGTGCGGTGGCAGCCTGTCCCGTGCCCGTGGTGACGGGCATTGGGCATGAGCCCGATACCTCGATCTGCGATATGGTGAGCGACCGTCGCGCCTCCACGCCAACGGCAGCGGCAGAATCGGTGGCGCCGGCTATGACGGAGCTGGCCGATGTGCTCGAGACACGCCATCAGCGTCTGGGTGCTGCGATGGCATCGATGATTGGGTCGGATCAGGTCGATCTGGAAATGCTCGACCAGCGCGGTCGTCGTGCCTGGGGCACCTATACGGCTCGTCTGGGCGACGCGCTCGATGCGGCCGCGTGCCGCCCGTGCCTCAACGATCCAACGTTTATGGTCGAGCGTCGCGAGTCTGAGCTTGCCTTGACGGCCGATCGTCTGTCCGGCGCCATAACGCGTTCGGTTGGGGCCTTCCGCTCCAACTTCGAGCGTCTGCCCGAGCGCTTGATCGCAAGCACCTCGGGGCTCGATGGCAAGCGCCATGCGCTCACGCTTGCGAGCTCCCGTCTGGAGCATCAGGGGCGCACGATGCTCAGCAAGCCCGCGTCCGACCTGGGCCGAGCTGCCGCGTCGCTCGATGCCTTGTCGCCGCTCAAGGTGCTTGCCCGCGGTTACTCCATCGCGTACAGCGAGGACGGTGTGGCTACGAGTGCCAAGACCTTTAAGCCCGGCGACGCCATTCGCGTGCGCATGGCAGACGGCAACGTGGCGGCAACGGTCGATACGGTCGAGTAAGCCGCGTTTCATAGCGATAAACCTTTAGGAAAGGAAACAGATATGGCAGAGAAGACCCCGGTCGAGCAGCTTACGTACAAGCAGGCCTCGCAGGAGCTGGAGCTCATCATCCGCAGCCTGGAGTCGGGCGATATGGAGCTCGAGGAGTCGCTCGAGAGCTACACCCGCGGCGTCGAGCTCCTCAAGAGCCTGCGTACCCGCTTGTCCGATGCCGAGCAGAAGGTCTCGGTGCTCCTGAAGGACGTCGACGGCAACGACGTGCTCGCCGACGGCGAGGCCGCCAACACCGACGACAACCTCTCGTTCTAACCATCCCGACCAAATATAATTACCTTGGTCTGTGAGAAAGGAACCAACCATGTGTGATTGCATCTTCTGCAAAATTGCCAACCACGAGATCCCCTCGGCCGTTGTCTATGAGGACGACCAGGTCATCGCGTTCGACGACCTCAACCCCCAGGCGCCGGTTCACACGCTCGTGATCCCCAAGAAGCACTACAGCGACATCGCCGACAACGTGCCTGCCGAGACCATGGGCGCCATGGCTCACGCCATCCAGGAGGTCGCCAAGGCCAAGGGTCTGGAGGACGGTTTCCGCGTCATCTCCAACAAGGGCGTTAATGCTGGTCAGACCGTCATGCACTTCCACATGCACGTCCTCGGCGGCAAGAACCTGGGCGAGAACCTCATCTGAGGGCGCACAGCCCGTCGCCTTGGCTGCCTTTGGAGTAACCTATGCAGCTTTCTCAACTCGAATACCTTCAAGCGGTAGCGAACTACGGCGGCGTGCGCAAAGCGGCTCGCGCCGTTCACGTGAGCCCACAGGCCGTTTCGTCGGCAATCAAAAAGTTGGAATCTGAGTATCAGATTGTTTTGCTCGACCGATCGGCGGGGGAGGCTGTTTTGTCTCCGGCAGGCAGAGAATTTGCGCGTCGTGCACGCGTGATCCTGGCGCAAGTCGACGATCTCAAAAAGTACGCTCAATCAAGGGACGACGGCGTCTCGCCCGATGGCCACTTTCGTCTTTACGTCCCCTGCCTTCATGGGCGGGGGCGTCTTTTTGCCGAAAACTGGTATGACTCGTTTGAACGCTCTCACCCTCATATTCACCTCGATGTGTGGCATCAGCCAACGGCTACATGCTTTGAGTCGCTTATGCTTGGAATTTCGGACGCGGCCATCTCATTTGAGGAACCAAGGGACAGCGTCCTTTCTTCGAAATACTTGGGTGAAAAGGAGCTCAAGGTTCTTTCGTGTCCAGCGGGTCATCAATCTGTGGACGCTATGACCATTCGTGAGCTACTGGGCGGCAGGCTCGCTGTTCCCATTAATTTGTCACCCTGTCTCAATGCAATCAATCAATGTCCCGAAGCCCAGCTCGTTAATTTCCGCTTCCGTGATGTCGAATACGGAAACAGAGCGCAGGCTGAGTTTCTTCAAGCCGGGGGATTGATATTGAGTTTTTCTGGCTCTTCTCTCGCATCAGATGGATTGAAAGTGAGCGAGTGCTCCATTGAAGCCTCACATGACGTAACCTTGCCTATCTACTTTTGCTATCGGCAAAATGCCTGGACCGATCGACACCAGACAGTATTTCTTCACCTATTGCGTCATCTCGCTTCGTGAGGCCATTTGGCCTCGTGTCGTCAAGTGAATGTTGACGCCTTGTAACACATGGCTGACGGCTTTGCCCTCATGCTTTTCCAAGATTTCGGTTTGGGTTATTGGCTCTTGGAGGGCGGAGCATGAAAAACCGTATGGTTTTGCTTTATATGGCGTTCGTTTTCCTGTCGAATTTCAGCACCATTTTGTATTTTCTGACGGTTTATCTTGAATTCGTCGGATTCTCGATGGTAGCGA
>CABUTP010000157.1 GCA_902494545.1 uncultured Collinsella sp.
GTCTTGAGGTCTTTCGGTGCCTCAAAAGTATCAAAGTCATCGACCATCTGACGCAGGTTGAAGATCATGCCATCAACAGGCAGCTGCGACATCCTACGCGCCGCTTCGGCAAGGGTCATCTTCTCCCCCGCCCGCTTTTTGATCATCGTGAGCGCAAAGCCGCGTTCTTCGGCGGCATCTGCGATACCGTCAATCATGTCCACGGCACCGCCCGACAAGTGGAACAGCACCACGCCAATGCACCCGTAACGGCCCAACTTGAGCGAACGCGCGGCAAAGTTGGTTCGAAACCCGAGCGCCTCCATTGCGGAATGAACCTTATCGCGTGTCGACTCTCGCACGCTATCGGGCTCGTTGATCACACGCGAAACCGTCTTGAGAGAAACACCCGCAGCAATCGCCACATCGTTCATTGAGACATTTTTCTTGTCCATCGTTGCCACTACTTCTCCAGTCGGTTTTGCATCGCTTGCTTTTTGCGTTCTAGCATACACTACCTGCCCGACTGACAAATCAACCGTTTACCGGACAATATCGACCGCTCACCCGTATATCCTTGTTGCTCTTCCAAAAATGTCTTACGTTGTCATTAACGAAATGACAACGTTGTCATTTCGCAATGCCTTCCTTAAGCAGGAAGGTTTCCGGGCAGTCCTGACCATCCATCGACGACCAGTTCCATCCACATGCATCGCGCATCAAGTAGCAAAGGAGCTCTATGGACGCCATCGTAAAGATGCTCGAAAAGCATCAACCGTTCTTCGAGAAGATCTCGAGAAACATCTACCTCCAGGCCATCAAAGACGGATTCCTTGGGTGCATGCCCATCGTCCTTACCTCTTCGATCTTTCTGCTGATCGCCACCCTTCCCGGCGTAGTTGGAATCACGTTGCCCCAGCCGCTCATCGACTGGTGCAACAAGCTGTACAACTTCACCATGGGCGTCATGGGCATCATGGTTGCCGGCACCACCGCCAAGAACTTTACGGCTTCCATGAACCGTCGCATGCCCGCCGGCAAGGTGCTCAACGACGGCTCCACCATGGTTGCCGCCCAGTGCAGCATGCTGCTGCTCGCTGTTACGCAGTTCACCACCAAGTTCAACGGCTCCGAGCTTTCTGTCTTCGATTGCACCAGCATGGGTACGCGCGGTCTGTTCTCGGCCTATATCGCCGCGTTCATTACCGTGTGGGTCTATAAGTTCTGCGTCTCGCGCGATCTGACCATTAAGCTGCCCAAGGAGGTTCCGGGCGCCATCGCACAGAACTTCCGCGACATCATCCCCTTCGGTGGCGCTGTCATCATTTGCGGCATCATCGATGTGGTTGTGCGCAACCTCATGGGCGTTCCGTTCTCCGAGCTGCTTATCAAACTGCTCTCCCCGCTCTTCACTGCGGCAGAGACCTACCCCGGACTCATCCTTATTCAGGCAGCCACCGCGTTCTTCTGGTTCATCGGTGTCCACGGCCCTTCGATTGTCCAGCCGGGCATCGACCCCATCCGTCTTGCCAACCAGGCCGAGAACCTGCAGGTTCTGCTGGCCGGTGGCCACCCCGCCCACTCCCTCACCTTTAACATGTCGCTCGTGGGTGAGTTCGGCGGCACCGGCGCCACGTTCATCGTTCCGCTTCTGCTGATTCTCTTTATGAAGTCCAAGCAGCTCAAAGCCGTCGGTAAGGCCTCGATTGTTCCTGTTGCCTTCGCCGTCAACGAACCGCTGCTCTTTGGCGCGCCCATGATCCTCAACCCCTACATGCTCATCCCCTTTGTTGCCGCCGGCTGCGTCAACGTAAGTGTTGCCAAGTTCTTTATCGACAACGTGGGCATGAACGGCTTCTCCTTCGTGGTGCCTTGGGCTACCCCTGCCCCCATCGGCATCTTCATCACCACGAACTTCCAGCTTATCGCCCTGGTATTTGTCGCGATCATCATCTTGCTGGACGCCATCATCTACCTGCCGTTCTTGAAGGCATACGATAAGCTGCTCTGCGACCAGGAAGCCGAGCGCGCCGCCGAGCTGGGTCTCGAGTCCGATGGTGCTGCCACCATCGCCGCCAGCACCTCTGCGCCCGCTGTCGAGCAGGCCACCGCTGCCGTCGAGACGACCGTTGCCAGCGCCGATAGCAAGCCTGTTGCCGACCAGTCCGAGCCCGCCACCGACGCATCCGCTAAGAAGGATGTCGACGGCCTGAAGGTCCTCGTCCTGTGCGCCGGTGCCGGCACCTCTGCCATGCTTGCCAACGCCATCAAGGAAGGTGCCGCGCAGACCGGAGAGAACATCGCTTCCTCCGCAGGCGCCTATGGCCAGCACACTGCCATCATGGATCAGTACGACGTTATCGTGCTTGCCCCGCAGGTCCGTAGCTACTACAACGACATGAAGGCCGACACCGATCGCCTGGGCATTAAGCTGCTCGCCCCGCGCGGTAAGGAATATATCGACCTTACTCGCGACCCCGCTGGCGCCATCAAGTGGCTCCGCGAGAACCTCGACTAGGTTCCTCCCTCTGTTGGTGCCCGGATCCCCAGTTCGGGCACCTCTCCCTATTCGTATCCCACAGAAAGGATGACTCATGACCAACCCCATGCAGTTCCCCGACGGCTTTGTGTTTGGCGGCGCCACCGCCGCTTACCAGGTTGAGGGCGAGACCCGCACGCACGGCAAGGGCAAAGTGCCCTGGGACGATTTCCTGGCAGCTCAGGGTCGCTTCTCCCCCGATCCCGCAAGCGATTTCTACAACAAGTACCCGGTCGATATCGACCTGTGCCAGCGCTTCGGCATCAACGGTATCCGCGTCTCCATCGCTTGGAGCCGCATCTTCCCCAACGGCACTGGCGAGATCAACCACGAGGGTGTCGCCTTCTATCATGAGCTTTTCGCCACCTGCAACAAAGCCGGCGTTATCCCCTATGTCACGCTCGATCACTTTGATACGCCCGAGGCCTTTTACCAGGACGGCGGCGAGGGCTTCCTGACGCGCACGACGATCGACGCCTTTGTCGAGTACGCCAAGTTCTGCTTTGCCGAGTTCACCGAGGTCAAGCACTGGTTCACGTTTAACGAGATTCCCGCAACCGCCGAGGGCAGCTTTATCGTCGGCAACTGGCCGCACGGCGAGAAGTATCGCCTGGACAAGGCCTTCCAGCTCATGCACAACATGATGGTGGCCCACGCCAAGGCCGTCGTCGCCTTCCATGAGGGCGGCTTTGAGGGTGAGATCGGCATTGTCCAGAACCTGGAGCCCAAGTATCCCCTCGACCCCAACAACGCCGCCGACTGCGAGGCAGCTCGCATGGCCGACGTCATCAACAACCGCTGGGTACTCGACGCCACCTTCCGCGGCCACTATGCAGCCGACACCATGGAGGCTGCGACCAAGCTGGCCCATATCGCCGGCGGCGAGCTCGACGTCCGCGACGAGGACATCGCCGCGCTGACCGCCGCGCTCCCCTACAACGATTGCCTGGGCGTCAACACCTACAAGTGCCAGTTCCTGCGTGCCGCCGAGGGCGAAAACGACATCAACCACAATGGCACCGGCGACAAGGGCTCCTCGCGCTGGTTCCTCAAGGGCGTGGGCGAGTCATGCGTGCGCGAAGGCGTACCCACCACCGATTGGGACTGGATCATCTATCCCGAGGGCCTCTACGACCTGCTGCTCCGCATTAAGAACGATTACCCCAACTACAAGAAGATCTACATCACCGAGAACGGCATGGGCTATAAGGACGACTTTGAGGACGGCTTTATCGACGACGCCCCTCGCATCGACTACATGCGTCAGCATCTCGCATGGATTCTCAAGGCAATCGACGGCGGCGTGAACGTCGACGGTTACTTCGTGTGGTCGCTGCAGGACCAGTTCTCCTGGACCAACGGCTATAACAAGCGCTATGGCCTGTTCTACATCGACTTTGAGACCCAGAAGCGCTATCCCAAGGCGAGCGCGTACTGGTACAAGAACGTCTCGGAGACCGGCCTGCTTATGGCCTAACTTTTGCCGCATACCCCCTGTCGGGGGGCAGAAAAAAAAAAAACCGAGTAGCAAAAAGACAAAAATATTTATA
>CABUTP010000158.1 GCA_902494545.1 uncultured Collinsella sp.
CAAGCCGCATACCCCCTGTCGGCCGCATGTGAATTCCTCCACGGGTTCGCATGCGGCCTATTTTTTTGCTCGGCCCGTGCAGGCCGTTTGTCTCGATTTGTAACATCTAGCAGGGATTTTCAATCCTAACTGTTATAGATTTAGACGAACGGGCGACCAGGGCTGAAAGATCTCAATCTGTAACACGTAGCCCAATTTCGACCGTCTAACTGTTACAGATCGAGACAAACGAACGGTCCGAACTTGAAGATCTCAATCTGTAACACGTAGCCGAGTTTTTCGATCCCAACTGTTACAGATTGAGACGATTCGACGGTACCGGTCGCTTGGACACGCCGTGGTACAATTATGCCACGACGCAAAGGAGGTACCCATGTCCGCTTGTGTGCCCGTCCGAGACATGAAGGACACTGCCACATTCACCGCACTTGTTGAGTCTGAGCGCGACGTCACCGTAACTAAGAACGGCTACGAGGCCATGCACTGCATCAGCAGCGACCAGTATCGCCTCATGCAAGAAGAAATCGCCAAGGCAAAACTGCTGTCTCGTATGATGTTGGCAGAAGACGAAATATCGCAAGGCGACTACAGCGACTACGACTCCTTCGCGACCGCGATACGAGACAAATATGACCTATAACGTCGTTATACTCAAAAGCGCGCGATATGAGTACGAGAGTATCGTCGGGTACCTTGCTCAAATCCTCAAGAATCCGCGTGCAGCAGGCAATTTTGTCGCTGAGTTTGAATATCAGCTTGATCTGCTTCGCGAGCAGCCGCTCCTACGTCCCCTCTCGCATATGCAAGAGCTGGCGGCACGTAATTACCGATCGTTTCCCGTCAACAACTACGTGTGCCTTTATAAGTTTGAGCACGAAACAATCTATATCGCTCACATCTTTCATCAGTCACAGGACTACGCCCGCCTGGTCTAACCCACAAGCTGAATACTTGGCCCGAGCACATTTGCGCGTCAACGTGAAGCGGTAATCCCCGCGCCGACAGGGGGCAGAAGTATCGCCTGCAGCGTTAGTTAGCAGATGACCTGCGTATGCTCCTCGATGGCGGCGCGATCCTCGGCGGCGATACTCGGCTCGCACACCACGGCGTCCAAATTATCCAGACGACAGAAGGTGTAGAAGTCGCGCTTGCCGATCTTGCTGGAGTCGGCGATCAGATAGCGCGAGTCGGCCTTGCTAAAGGCGAGCTGCTGGATACGACCCTCATCCATATTAGACGTAGACACGTCGCCATCCAGAATGCCGTTGGCGCCGATAAACGCCGCATCGATACCCAGCGCACGCAGAGTATCCTCGGCCGTTGGCCCCACAAAAGCGGCGGTGCGGCGACGGTACATACCGCCCACGAGGCACAGGTCGCAATCTTCGCGCGCCTCGAGCAGGTTAAACACCGAAAGCGAATTAGTCACGATGCGCAGGCGAAACGCCGGCAGCATCGAGGCCATCTGCTCCACCGTAGTGCCCGTGCCCAAAAAGATGGTCGAGCCCTCCTCGATGAGCTCCACAGCGCGGCGTGCGATCTGCAGCTTTTCCTCGGCATGCTTGGTGCGCTTTTCGCTGTGCGAATACTCGTGGCGCAACATAGCGTGGGGACGGCCCTGTGCACTGCGGGCGCCGCCGTGCACGCGCTCGATCTCGCCTAGGCTCGCAAGCTCCTCAAGGTCACGACGAATCGTCATATCCGAGACACCCAGTGCATCCGAAATCTCCTTGACCGAGACCGTGCCCTGCTCTTCGAGCAGCTGACGAACCTTATCCTGTCGCTCTGCCTTAATCACGATGAATCCTCGCCGTTCTATGCGTGCATATCATTCAAACAATAACGAACAAATTGTATCAGACTCGCGCGCGTCAAAAATGAACGCCCGCACAGCTCCAATCATCACTTTTTTGAGAAAAATACCCCCTGCTTTAGTGGGGTGTAGTGATAATCTCGCCTGTTCGCGCTACAGTTTGTCGGAAATACCTCGATGTTAGGAACCAAATGATCACTTCCGAGCTTTTCGGCACTGCGCCGTGCGGTACCCCCGTTCATCGTTACACCCTCAACGGGCCCGAGATCTGCGTTCGCATTATGGACTATGGCGCCACCGTGCTGGGTATCGATGTGCCCGACATTCCCGGCAACGTGCGCGATGTGGTGCTGGGCTTCGATAAGCTCGAGGATTACTTTGACAACCCCGCCTGCTTTGGCGCAACCATCGGGCCTGTGGCCAACCGCACTGCAGGTGCCACGATCACCATCGCCGGCACGGACTGGCATATGCCGGCCAACGAAGGCGCCAACAACCTACACAGCGATCTTGAGCACGGCCTGCACAAGCGCGTATGGGACGTTGAGCTCGACGAGACTCACAACGCCGTGCGCATGACCACCTCGCTTAAGGATGGCGAGCTGGGCCTGCCCGGCAACCGAATCTTTACGGCTGTGTTTACCGTTACGCGCACCGGCGTCTTCCGCATCGAGTATGGTTGCGAGAGCGACCGCGCCACCTACGTGTCCATGACCAACCACACGTACTTTAACCTTGCCGGCCATAACGCCGGCATGGACTGCGAGCACTTCTTTGTTGCCAACGCTGCCCACTACCTGCCCATCAACGAGCAGAATATCCCCACCGGCGAGATCGCTCCGGTCGAGGGCACGCCGTTTGACTTCCGTGAGCTGCGCCCCGTCGCGCCTGGCATGGAGGCCGACGATCCCCAGATTAAGCAGGCACGCGGCTACGACCACTGCCTGTGCATCGATGGCTATCAGTACGGCCGTAATCTGCGCCGCGCCCTGCACGTCGAGGAGATGTGGACCGGTCGTGAGCTGGACTACTACACCACCGCCCCGGGCGTGCAGCTCTACACCGGCAACTGGCTGGGCGACGAGCACGCCAAGGACGATGCCAACTATGGCTGGGGCGCTGGCTTTGCCCTCGAGGCAGAGATGTACCCCGACACACCGCACCAGCCGCTGTTCCCGCAGGGCATTGTGGGCCCGGGTCACCCCTACAACAATGTGATCGAATACCACTTTATGAGGCACTAAGCCCACAACGCAACATATCGCACAGCAGCGCCCGCCGGCACCACTGCCGACGGGCGTTTTTCTACCTAGTCATTGGGGACGTTCTTAAATGACTAGTCATTGGGGACAGTCTTTAACGTTTGGCGAGAAGGACTGTCCCAATCTGCCGACACTTGGGGACGTTCCTAAAAGGCCGGCACATAAGGAACGTCCCCAAGTGCCAAGGGTGTCCCGTTTGACTAGTCATTTAAGAACGTCCCCAATGACTAGTTGGATGGGGTCGGGATTGGAGCTGGGGAGGTAACGGATTTCTAGCTCTATGCCGAGTTCTTGTAGCTCTTTGAAGGCAGCGATGTCCGTATCGTCTACGGCGACTGCGGGCGTTATGGGGTGCTTGCCCTCCCCCGCCTGCATATGGCCAATGCTGATCTTGGTGATCGGCACACCACCCTTAACCAGCGCGAGTGCATCCGTGGGCGACGCCACCATGATGAGAATCCTTTGGCGCGGCGTTGCGGTATGAATGATGTCGACAGTCCTTTGCACCGAGAAAAACCGCGTCCAGACACCCTCGGGTGTCGCCACCCTCATAGGGGCCCACTTGCGCGAATCAGCCGCAATCTCATCGTTGACGATTAAAACAAGGTTGGAACCCACGACTTCGTTCCACAGCTCAACGTCTTGCCCGTAAATAAACCGGTCATCGATGCGTGTGAGAAGAATCTTGGGTTGAGCCATCGCCACCCCATTCTGTTTGAGACCCGTAAGAGCAAGACATCACGTCTCCAATATTAGTGCATTTAAAGTGAGAAAAGCCGTCAGAACACTTGCGCGGATTTGCGATGTCCCGTATCATAGACAGCCGTTGACGCCTCAGTTGCGTCATCACATGGCCGCCAGCGTAGCTGAGTTGGTAGAGCACCGCTCTCGTAAAGCGGGGGTCACCGGTTCGAGCCCGGTCGCTGGCTCCATTGCATTAGTGCAGCTCAGAAGCATAATTGCTTCTGAGCTTTTTTGTTTTCTAGAC